>JAIUMW010000003.1 GCA_022565365.1 Oceanicaulis sp. | reverse complement strand
AGAACCTCAACAAGACCAACAAGGACCTGATGCAGGTCCAGAACCGGATCAATACCGGCCTGGCGGTTTCGTCGGCCAAGGACAATGGCGGCATTTACGCCATCGCCCAGAACATGCTCGATGAAGTGGGCGGCCTGCGCGCCGTCAATCAGTCGCTGGATCTGGCCGTGTCGGTCACCGATGTGGCCCTGGCGGCTGGCGAGGCGATCTCCGATCTTCTGATCGAGATGAAGGAAAAGGCGCTCGCCGCGTCCGACACTTCGCTGGACACGGCGTCGCGTACGGCCCTGAACGAGGACTTCACCGCGCTGCGTGATCAGATCACGACCATCGTGGAGAACGCCGAGTTCAACGGCATCAACCTGATCGACGGCTCGGTCACCGGCGGCATCTCGGCTCTGGCCAATGCTGACGGCTCCAACACGATCTCGGTCGTGGACGAGGATATGAGCCTGGGCGGGTCCATCGTGACCCTGGCCGCGGCGGCGTCTTTCGCCACCTCGACCCAGGCGTCTGACATCGCCGGCAATATCGAAACCTCGCTCAACAACATCAACTCGGCTCTGGCGCGTCTGGGCACGGCCTCGAAGTCTCTTGAGATTCACAAGACCTTCGTGGGCAAGCTGTCGGATACGCTGGAGAAGGGTATCGGCAATCTGGTCGACGCTGACCTGGCCAAAGAGTCCGCCCGTCTCCAGTCGCTGCAGGTCAAGCAGCAGCTGGGCATTCAGGCGCTCTCCATCGCCAACTCGGCGCCGAGCACGGTGCTGGGCTTCTTCCGCTAGGAAAAGCCCGAACGGGGATGACGGCCGGAGCCGAACGGGGGTTCCCTCCGGCCGTCCTCACCGGCCTCCTGGTCAAGGAGGCGTCATGACAACCCAATGGTCTCCCGATCCGGGAGGCGGCGTGCAACAAGGGAGGCGCCGGACGCGCCCAATGCGTCCTGTGAAACACAGATGACAGACATTGCGACGCTCATGTCAGGGACAGCCATGTCTTCCCGGGACTGGGCCGCAAACGCGGAAGGAGCCGTTATCGGCTCCGGGCAGCGCGGCCTTAAGGGGGATGCTCAGGTTGAGGCGCTTATCAAAGCCGCCCGGGGCAAGGCTTTGCCGAAAACCATAGACAAGATCGAGGCGATGCGCGCCCAGCTCGATGTCAGCGGACGTTCGCGTCTGCTCATCGACCGCGAAGACAGCGCGGGCCGCTTCATCTACCGCATTCTCAATCCCGATACCGGCGAAACCATGCGCCAATGGCCGCCCGAGGGCTATCTCGATCTGATCGCGTACTTGCGCGACGGACAGGGCGGATTGATCGACCAACAGGCCTGACCGCCCGGCAAGACTGACCGGCCCGCCCGGCAGAAATTAAGCATGCCGGCGCCCGCCTGGACTTGCCGGGCGCGAGCTCATTTCCTCCAACTCCATTATTTCAAAGCGATATGTGTCCGGCCCGCCAAGTGGTGCGGGCCTTGCTCCTGTTCGTGCGACAGCGCTGCGGAACGCGGCGAGGGGATACAGGAGAAGACCTATGGCCTTGAGCGTCCATACCAACACATCGGCGATGATCGCCCTGCAGAACCTGAACAAGACCAATCAGGACATCAACGGGGTCCAGAACCGCGTCAACACCGGCCTGCGTGTGTCGGGGGCCAAGGACAATTCAGCCGTGTTCGCCGTCGCCCAGAGCATGCGGGCCGATATCGGCGCGCTGGGCTCGGTTCAGGGCTCGCTGGACCGGGCGGTGTCGATCACCGACGTCGGCATCGCGGCAGCCGAAGCGATCTCGGACCTTCTGATCGAGATGCGCGAAAAAGCCACCGCCGCCATGGACCCCTCCATCGACGCGTTTGCGCGCCAGGCCTATGACGGCGACTTCAAAGCGCTGATGGAGCAGGTCAATGTGATCATCTCCAATGCCGAGTTTGACGGCGACAACATCCTCAACGGCTCCTTGACCAACGGCATCGACTTCCTCGCCGACGCTGATGCGTCGCGCACCATCAACCTGTCGGCCCACGACATGTCCTTCTCCGGGGCCATCATCACCATCGAGAACACGGCGAGCCTGGGCACGGTCACGCTGGCCGCCCAGGTCGTCAGCGCCATCTCGGCGAGCCTGGACAACGTCAATGCGGCGCTGGCCAATCTGGGCTCCGACGGCAAGAAGCTGGAAGCGCACCGCACGTTTGTAGGCAAGTTGACCGACGCGCTGACCAAGGGCGTGGGCAATCTGGTGGACGCCGACCTGGCCAAGGAAAGCGCGCGCCTCCAGGCCCTGCAGGTGAAACAGCAGCTGGGGGTGCAGGCGCTGTCCATCGCCAACTCCGAGCCGCAGATCATCCTGTCTCTGTTCAACCGGTAGGCTTCGCCCGCTGGACACGAAACCGCCTGGCGCCACCCCCGCCGGGCGGTTTTCGTTTGAGCGAGACTCACGCGATCCTGACCCGATCAGCCGGAGCGCCGCGCCATGACCGATCTGCCCTACGGGCGCCAGTCCATCGATGACAGCGATATCGAGGCTGTCACGCGCGTGCTGCGCAGTGATTTCCTCACCTCCGGCCCCGAGATCGAGGCGTTTGAGACCGCGTTCGCCGCCGCTGTGGACGCCCCCTTCGCCGTCGCCTGCAACAGCGCTACCGCGGCGCTGCACCTGTCGCTGGATGGGCTGGGCGTGGGCGCGGGGGATGTGTGCATCGTGCCGGCGATCACCTTTCTGGCGACGGCCAATGCGGCGCTTTACTGCGGGGCGAATGTCGTCTTCGCCGATGTGGACGCAGATAGCGGCCTGATGACGCCGGATACGCTGGAAGAAGCGCTGACCCGCGCCGGACCCGCCGCGCGCGCCGTGCTGCCAGTGCATCTGGCCGGCGCGATGTGCGATATGCCCGCGATCGCTGACCTGGCGCGCGAGGCCGGGCTGGCGGTGGTGGAGGACAGCTGTCACGCGATTGGCTCGTTCGACGCGCAGGGCCGCCCGGCCGGGGCCGGCGATCACAGCGATGCGTCCACCTTCTCCTTCCACCCGGTGAAGACCCTGGCTTGCGGCGAGGGCGGCATGGTGACCACGCGCAGCGAAGCGCTCGCCAACCATATGCGCCGCGCCCGCTCCCACGGGGTGGAGCGCGATCCGGCAAGCTTTCAGCGGCGCGACGGCGCGAACGAGCCGTGGTGGTATGAGATGGTCCAGCTGGGCTGGAATTACCGCATGCCCGACATCAACGCGGCGCTGGGCCGTTCCCAGCTGGCGCGCCTGCCGGCCTTCGCGGCGCGCCGGCGCCAGCTGGCGGCGCTGTATGAGCAGGCGCTGGCGCCACTCGCCCCGCTGGTGCAGGCGCCGGCGGATGCGCCCGGCGATCCGTGCCGGCATCTCTATAATGTCCGCATCGATTTCGCCGCGGCGGGGGTGAGCCGGGCTGAGGTGATGGCGCGCCTGAAAGCGGACGGCATAGGCAGCCAGGTCCACTATATCCCGCTCTACCACCAGCCGTTTTACGCCGCGCGCCACAATGCCGGACCGTTGCCTGGCGCAGAAGCGCACTACGCGCGTACGCTGTCCCTGCCGCTCTGGCCGGGCATGGCTGACAATGATCCTGCGCGCGTCTGTACAGCGCTGGCCGAGACGCTGGGGGCGTAGCCAGAGGCGCGCGGCCGCCCATGCTGCACCTGCTCGCGCGCGCCGCGTGGACAGGGTCGGAGCGAATGCTTAAATCAGGGCATGATGTGCGTGTGTCCGGCGCGCGCAGCGCTTCCGTTTTGGTCCGGACCTGATCTGAAAGCCCGAACCCATGTCGCAAGACGCCTTTCCTGTCGAGACGCGCCGCCATTCGGCCGCGCACCTGATGGCCGCCGCGATCAAGGACTTGTTCCCGACCGCGCAGTTTGGCGTCGGGCCGGCGACAGCGACCGGGTTTTACTATGACATCGCGCTGGACGAGCCGCTGACGCTGGAGGATCTGCCTAGAATCGAGAAGCGGATGAAGGAGATGCGCGCGCAGAAGCATCGCTTCGCCTGCGAAGAGCTGCCGATCGCCGACGCCATCGCCTATATGGAGCGCGAGAACCAGCCGCTGAAAGTGGAGCTTTTGAAGCTCCTGCGCGACAAGGGCTCCACGGCGATCGCCAAGGAGACCGGCGATGAGTCCGTCGTGGCCGAAGGCGCCGAGACCGTCACCTTTTTCCGCACCGGCGATTTCGTCGATCTGTGCCGCGGTCCCCATGTGGATCACACCGGCCAGGTGGGGCATTTCAAGCTGCGCTCCATCGCGGGAGCCTATTGGCGCGGCGACCAGAAGAACGCCCAGCTCCAGCGCATTCATGCGCTGGGCTATGACACCAAGGAGGAGCTGGAGCAGCGCCTCATTCAGATCGAGGAAGCGGAAAAGCGCGACCACCGGCGCCTCGGCCGGGAGATGGATCTGTTCCACTTCCAGGAAGAGGCGCCCGGCGCGGTGTTCTGGCATCCCAAGGGCTGGTCGCTGTTCCAGAGCCTGATCGACTATATGCGCCGGCGCCAGACCGAGGCCGATTATGTCGAGATCAACACGCCCGACCTGATGGACCGGCGGCTGTGGGAGCGCTCGGGCCACTGGGAGAAGTTCGGCGAGAACATGTTCACCACCGACGAGGTGGAGGACCGGGTGTTTGCGCTGAAGCCGATGAACTGCCCCGGCGGGGTGGAGGTGTTCAAGCACGGCCTGCGCAGCTATCGCGAGCTGCCGCTGCGCATCGCCGAGTTTGGCAAGGTGCACCGGTTTGAAGCCTCGGGCGCGCTGCACGGGCTGATGCGCGTGCGCGCCTTCACCCAGGACGACGCGCACATCTATTGCACCGAAGACCAGATCACCGACGAGAGCGTCGCGGTGTGCAAGCTGGTGATCGATATCTACAAGGAGTTCGGCTTCGAGGACGTGCGGGTGAAATTCTCCGACCGTCCGGAAAAGCGCATCGGCTCTGATGCGGTCTGGGACAAGTCCGAGGCGGCGCTGAAAACCGCGATCGAGGCCACCGGCCTGCCCTATACGCACAATCCGGGCGAAGGCGCCTTCTATGGCCCGAAGCTGGAGTTCGTGCTGCGCGACGCCATCGGGCGCGACTGGCAGTGCGGCACGCTGCAGGTGGATCTGAATCTGCCCGAGCGGCTGGGCGCCACCTATATCGCGCCCGACGGCGAGAAGCGGCCCCCGGTGATGTTGCACCGGGCGCTGTTCGGCTCGCTGGAGCGGTTCACCGGTATTCTGCTGGAGCATTATGCCGGCAAGCTGCCGGTCTGGCTGGCCCCGGTGCAGGCTGTGGTCATCCCCATCGCCGACCGGCATGAGGAGTATGCGCTGCAGGTGCGCCGCAAGCTGATGAAGGCCGATATCGGCGCAGCCAGCGGCGGCGTGCGCGCCGAGGCGGATCTGGGCCATGAGCGCATGCAGAAGAAAATCCGCACCGCCCAGACCCAGAAAATCCCCTACATGCTGGTTGTCGGCGATGCCGAGGCCGAAGCCGGCGCTGTGGCCGTGCGTCATCGCGATCAGGGCGATCTGGGCGTGTTCAGCCTGGATGATTTCATCGCCCGTATCGGTGAGGAGCAGCGCACCCGCCGTGACCTGCCCGCGCGCGAGACTGAAAACGCCTGAGCCTGCCGGTTCTGGTGAGCGCCGCCAGACGGGGCGTCCCTTTCGGGGCGCCCCGTTTTGCATGGCGCTGTGCGGGCTGTGACGGATGTTTACACAGTTTTACGCGGCGTTAACCGCAACGCCCGCTTTTGTTAACCCGGCAATGGTGCTCGCTGCGGCTGATACATCGTGATTCGTTGTGGATACCAGATATTGCGGTCCTGCATCTGGTTTACACAATATTAACGGGTCAGATACGGTCAGCGAAGGCTTTTGGGAGATGATTCGGCATGCCGTCCGGGGCGCCTTGGAGTGTGAAGGGCATCGACCCTCGCGCCCGCGCGATCGCCAAGACGGCGGCGCGCCGGGAAGGCATGACTCTGGGCGACTGGCTCAATCGCGTTATTCTGGACGACGGGCCCCAGGCCGGATCCCCTGACTGGGATGAGCGCCTGTCGGGCTATCCCGGATTTGGCGGTGGCGGCGGCGATGACGGGGATGATGACGCGTTGCGCGCGGTCATCACGCGCCTGACCAACCGGCTGGAAACCGCCGAACAACGCTCCACTCTCGCCCTGACCGGCGTGGACCAGTCCGTGCTGGCGCTGTCGCGCCGGCTCGAGGCGCTGGAAGAATCCCGCGACGCGGACGAGGGCGAGGTCGAAGAGGCGCTGGCGCGCACCCGCGCCCGCCATGACGAATTGCTGGAGCGCCTGCGCCGGCTGGAGCGCGCAGGTCCGGGCGGCGGGGCTGATCCGTCGGCCCTGAAAGCGGTCGAGACCACCGTCGGCAAGCTCGCCTCGCGCCTTTATGAGACCGAGCGCGATGTGCGCGCCGAGCTCGACAACCTCACCCACAAGGACGAACGCCGCCGCGACGGCGCCGAGCGGGCCGCCAAGGCGCTGGGCGCGCGGCTGGACGAGACCGAAACCCGCCTGCGCGGCGACCAGCAGGCGCTGCGTGATCAGGTGGAGGCGCAGACCCAGCGCGTGGGCGAGACCATGCGCGGCGTCGAGGACATTGCGCGCCGCCTGCAGAGCCGCATCATCGCCGCTGAAAACGCCACCCATCAGGCCGCCGACGCGCTGGCCGGATCGCAGCAGGCGCTGGATGCGCGGCTGCGTGAGCTGGAGGCGCGCCAGGGTTCGTCCGTGGGCGCCGACGAGATCAATCGCCGTTTTGAAGTGCTGGGCCGGGAGCTGGCCGCCATCATTCGCGAGACCCGCGAGGATTGCGCGCGCCAGATCGCCTCGCTGGACGGGGCCGGCGCTGGTACGGGCCGCCTCGAGCGGGCGCTGGAGGCGGCGGAGGGCCGCCTGTCAGCCGCCGAGGCGCGCCAGTCAGAGGCGCTCAACCGCATCGCCCACGAGGTCGGGCGGGTGTCGCGCGCCGTCGACCGGCGTATCGAGGCGGCCGAGCAGCGCATTGAACATCGCGTCAGCGAGACCGAGCGCGCGCGCCGGTCCCGCGAAGACCAGACCGGACTTGAAAACAGGCTCGACACGGTGCGGGCCGAAAACACCGCTGCTGTCCGCCGGATCGGCGAAGAAGTCGCCCGGCTGGGCGAAACCCTGTCCGAGCGGGTGCAGAAGGCCGAGGAGCGCTCGGCCCAGGCGGTCGAAGCGGCAGGCGAGCGCATGGCCCAGGTAGTCGAACGCATCGAACAGGCGCGTGTGCGCCAGCCGGAAGCGGATCTGGACGCGCGTATCCGCGCTTCCGAGGAACGCACCGCCCAACGCATCACCGACGCCATGGATGGTGTTCACAAGCGCCTCGACCAGGCGCGCAGTGAAACCGCCGAGGTGCTGTCGCCGGTCCAGCGCGCCATGACGGCGCTGGCCGAGCGTCTGGAGACCATCGAGCGGCGTGGCGACGACAAAGCGCCGCCGGTCGAAACGCCCTCCTCTGATGCTTCTGCCCCCCGTCGCGGCGGTGGCGGCGGCGATGATGGCGGCGATGACGATCAGGCCGAAGCCGCGCGCCCGTCCCGCGCAGCGGCGTTGGACACATTCGAGACCGCGTCGGCGTCCGTCGATTTCGATGCGCCGCTGCCCCAGGCGCCGGGCCTGCAGGACCCGGCGGGCGATATCGACAGTTTCGAGCTTTCCGCCGTCGAGGCGGAAACCGAGGCGGACGCGTTCGGCGAGGCGGACTACGCCGCGGGTGAATATGGCGCGCCCGAGCAGGCGGCCCGGCATGCGCCCGAACCCGCCCCCGCGCCGCTGCCCAGATCCGCGCGCCTGGGCGCGACGGCCGACGCCGATTTCCTGGCCGCCGCACGCAAGACCGTGCGCGCCAACCCCGCCACCGGCGCTGACTGGACCCCGCCGCCCGAGCCGGGCTCGGGCCGCACCCGCCTGATGCTGGTGGCCGCCAGCGTGCTGGGCTTCACCGCTGTCGCCGCCGCAGCCGCCATGCTGGCCATGGAGGCGCTGAACGGCGGCGACCGCCCTGAGACCGCCGCTGCTGATCCGTCCGAGACACTCAGCACGCTGTTCGCCGATGCGGGCGGACCGGACGTGCGCCCGCGCATCGCCGAACCGTCAGCGGCTGTGGCCGGCGCTGTGTCCGGCGATGACAGCGCCGACGCCGCCGGTCAGACGCCAGCCGCGACCGATCCCGAGCCGGCCCCGGCTCTGCCCGAGCCGGCGCCCGTCCAGCGCGCCGATCCCGTGCCCGTTCAGCCCGAGCCGCGCCCCGAGCCGCGCGCCGAAACGCCGGCGCCCACCCCTGCGCCCGCCCCCACGCCCGCCGAGCCGATGACGCTGGAGCGCGCTGCCGCAGAGGGCGATCCGGTGGCGCGTTATCAGCTGGCGCTGGAGCGGATGGACGCCGGCGCGCTGGGGGACGGCGCCGCCCTGATGCGCCGCGCCGCCGAGCAGGGCGTGCCCGACGCCATGCGCCGCTATGCCGGCATGCTACAGCGCGGTCAGGGCGTCACCGCCGACCCGGATGCCGCCCGTCTGTGGATGGTGCGCGCAGCGGAGGCCGGCAATGTGCTGGCGATGTTTGAAGCGGGCGGTCTGTTCATCGCCGCGGACGACACGCCGGACAACCAGGCCGCGGCGGCGCGCTGGTTCCAGCAGGCGGCCCTGCACGGCAATCGCGACAGCCAGTTCAATATCGCCCTCCTGTTCCAGGAAGGCTTCGGCGTGCCGCAAAGCCCGGCCGACGCCTATGCCTGGCTGCGCATCGCGGCCGGGGCGGGTGATGAAGACGCCGGGGCGCGCGCCACCACGCTGCGCCGCGAGCTGAGCCCGGAGCAACGCGCCGCAGCGGATTCCGTGGCTGAGAGTTTTACGCCCCGCCCCGCCGACCCGCGCGCCCAGGGCCGCTATCCGCGCCAGCCCTGGCAAGCGGCCGGCTAGGGCCGTGCTGATCTACCTGCCGATCGCGGAAGTCTCACTGAACCTCTTCGTCCTGCTTGCCCTGGGTCTTGGCGTGGGTTTCCTGTCGGGGCTGTTCGGCGTGGGCGGGGGGTTTCTGATGACCCCGATCCTGATGTTCATGGGCGTGCCGCCCGCTGTGGCGGTGTCCACCCAGATCAACCAGATCGTCGCCTCGTCCATGTCTGGTGCGATCGCGCATTTCCGCCGGCGTTCGCTGGACATCAAGATGGGCCTCATCCTCATCGCGGGCGGCGCGGTGGGGTCAGTGGCGGGCGTGCAGATTTTCGCGCTGTTGCAGGCCACCGGCCAGATCGATCTGGTGATTGCGCTTTGCTATGTCGGGTTCCTGGGCGTGATCGGCTCGCTGATGCTCTATGAAAGCATCGGGGCCATCGTGCGCCGCTCGCGCAACACCGCCCCGCGCCGCCCCGCCCGGCGCAAGCGCACCGTGATCGACGCCCTGCCGTTCAAGACCCGCTTTGCGGTGTCGGGTCTCTATATGAGTGTGATCCCGCCGCTGGCGCTGGGCTTTCTGGTCGGGGTGATGGCGGCGCTGATGGGGGTGGGCGGCGGCTTTATCGCCGTGCCGGCCATGATCTATCTCTTGCGCATGCCCACCAATGTCGTCATCGGCACCTCGCTGTTCCAGATCCTGTTTGTGACCGCGCTCACCACCGTGTTGCACGCGGCCCAGAACCAGACGGTGGACATCGTTCTGGCCGCCATCCTGATCGTGGGCGGCGTGGTCGGCGCCCAGATCGGCGCGCGTTATGTCGCGAAAGTGCGGGCCGAGTAATTGCGGGCAGGGCTGGCGCTGATCGTGGTGGCGGTGTGCCTCAAGCTGGCCTGGGACCTCACGGCGGAGCCCGCCGATCTCTATGTGCTGATTGAGCTCAGGGGGCTGCCATGACCGCGCGGCTCTGTCTGATCGCGATGCTGGCGGCGGGGCTGGCCGGGGCGGGCGCGCCCGCGCGCGCGCAGGCCGAAACACCCGCGCCCGAGCCCCAGATCGCCGCGGCGCTGACCGAGGATGTGGTGGAGATCCGCTCCAATTTCGCCGGCGCGGAAATGGTGCTCTACGGCGCGGCAGTGGGCCTTACCGAAGGCGATGACATCGCGGTGGTGATCCGCGGGCCGGTGCGTGATCTGCGGGTGATGCGCCGCCAGCGCGTGCTGGGCGTCTGGGTCAATGCCGATCCGGTGGTTTTTGAAGAGGTGGCGGGCTATTACGCCGTGGCCTCCACCCGGCCGCGGGCGGAGTTCGCCACCTTCTCGGCGCTGCGCCGCAACCGTATCGGCATGGAGCATGTCCGCCTGTCAGCGCCGGAGAGCGAGCGCATCGAGACCCGCTTCGGCGTCGCGGGCGTGGTGGTGTCCGATATCGGCGCGGCGATCGTCGATTACCGCGCCGCCCTGGTGCGCAACAAGGCGCGCGACGCGCTCTATGTGGAGGCGCCAGGCGGGGTGGAGATACTCGAGGCCGGCCTGTTCCGCGCCCGGGTCGTACTGCCGCCGGCCACGCCCACCGGCGTGTATGACGCCGACGTCTATCTGTTCCGAGACGGGTTGCCCATCGCCGTGCGGCGCACCTCGCTGGAGGTGGTCAAGGGCGGGACCGAGCGGGCCATCTACGATCTTGCCCATGAGCGCCCGGTCGCCTATGGCCTGTTGTCCGTCCTGTTCGCGGTGTTCGCCGGATGGCTGGCCGCGTTCGTGATGCGCCGCACCTGATCGCCCGGGAGGGCCATGATGAAACGCCTCAGTGACGCCCCGCTTCTGCCCGTTGTGCTCGGCTTCGCCGGGCTCGTTCCCTTTGTGGGCGGCGCGCTGGGGCTGGCGCTGGGCGGACAAATCGCCCTGCAGGCGGCCAACGCGCTGCCCGTCTATGCCGCCGTCATCCTGTCCTTCCTGGCTGGCGGGCGCTGGGCGGCGGAACTTGTCATCCGCGCCGATGCGCCCCGTCCCGGCGTGCTGATCCTGGCGGTGAGCGTGGCGCTGGCCGGCTGGCTGGCGGTGCTGATGCAGGTCTGGGCGCGGCCCGGCCTGCCGCTGGATCTGGAGCTGGCGGGCTGGGGCGTGCTGATCTTCGGATTTGCGCTGCAATATCTGTGGGACCGCGCGGCGGTGCGCGGCGCCACCTTCCCCGGCTGGTATCTGCCGCTGCGGCTTTTGCTGACCGTGGGCGCCATGCTCAGCCTGATGCTGGCCACGTTTATCCGCTGGTCGCCGACTTTCAGTCTCTAGGCTTGGCGTTGCGGCGCCCGGTCAGCACAGACCGAACAGACGTGCGAGCCAAGAGCAGCTGGGCGGCGGCGCGGTTGGTGGCGGCGGTGCAGGCTCGGGCTCCGGTTCGGGCTCCGGTTCCGGCTCTGGTTCCGGCTCTGGCTCCGGCTCCGGGACCAGCTCCACGGGCGGCGCTTCCAGCCCGCCATTAGGCTCGCTGGCATTGTTGACATGCCCTGAGCGGCGCGGACGCAGCAGCGCGGAATCGCGCAAGGTGACCGGCTCGCCAAACAGATCGCCGAATGATGTGGTGAACGGCATTTCAGCGTCCACCACGATCACTGATCCGCCCGGGACCAGCAGGCCGGCGGGCAGGGCGGGCGCAGCGGCGGCGGGCGCCATGCCGTCGGCCTGGCTCCAGGCCAGGAAAATCTCGCCATCCTCATGCATGCGCACTGAGGACACGCGCAAGGCCAGATTGGCGCCATTGAGGGGCGCGGCCATGGCGCGTCCGGCGGCGAAATAGTCAGCGATCTCGGCATTGTTGACCGTATCGCGCTGGGCCGTGAGGTCAGCCACAACCAGCGCCGCATTGGACACTTTGCGGTCGGCGCTCAGCGCCATGCTCAGCTGGGCGGCGCCCAGATACATCACGATCAGGATCGGTGCGATCAGCGCAAACTCCACCGCCGACACGCCGCGCTCGTCGCGGGTGAAGCGGGCGAGGGACAGGATGCGGGCCAAACGCGCGATCATCGGATCAAATCTCGAACTGTTCATTGCGGAAGGCGGCCGAGGCGATGATCAGCCGCTTGTTGCCGGGCAGATTGGCCAGGCCGTTGAACTGGCCCGGCGCGATCAGCGGCCACTCATAGACGGCGCGCACCACGACAATCTCGCCCGGCCCGCCCGGCTCAAAGCCGAAGCCGCTGCTGTCCAGACCGCCCTCATTAACCTGAGCGCCGAGCTCGGCGGCGCCGAAACTGTCGACCCGGCGCACATCCACCTGGATGCGGGCGCAGTCGAGTATCCTGCCGGCGCGCGCGCAGATGCGGTTGCGGAACTCTTCAGGCCCATCGCCAGACACCAGCACTTCGCCGGTGCGGATATCGCGCGCGGCTTCGGTGGTGGCGGTTTCGATCATGGTGGAGGCGAAGAAAAACAGGGCGATCTCGATCAGGCCCATGAGCAACAGGAAGAACGGACCGGCGATCAGCGCGAACTCGACAGCGGTTGCGCCCTCGCGCGCCTTGATAAAGCGCAGGGTCAGAGAATGGCGGCGGCCCGCCGGTTGACGCACACGGGTGCTCATGGCGCGCAGTCTTAGCTGAGCGCGCTTAATACCCGGTCAAAAGACACGGTTAGCAAAACATGACCGCGCCCGCCGGACGGGGCGTGTCATTCAGCCCGCGGCGGCAGCCAGTGCGGGGCCAGCTCGGCCAGACGCGCCTCGATCGTGTCCACCTGTATCAGGCCCGGCCCAGGCTCGCGGCCCGGCAGGTTGCGGCCCAGATCGAACAGCGTCCAGGCGGTCTCCGCCGAGCCGGCCTCCATGAAGCGCTGGCCGAGGCGCCAGTAGGCTTCCGGCGCGAACGGATCAGCTTCAATGGATTCCAGCAACAGACCCGCCGGGTCGAGATCGGGCCGGGCGGCGAGGCCGTCCGCCCCCCAGCCGATCAGCGCGCTGGCGGTGAGTAGCTGGGCCGCCGGCGCTGAATATGCGCCGCCGTCGATAAACAGCGACAGCGATTCCACCGCCGAGCGATGGGCGCCTTCCAGCGAGGCGTCGAGGCCGCGGGCCGCGCGCTCGAAGCGGGCATTGCCGATGCCGCTGCGCGACAGATCCCGAACCAGGGCGCAGGTCAGGCGTGCGCTACCCACCATGGCGTCTTCCGGGCACGGTCCGAAATGATGGGTTTCCTGCACGCTGATGAGCAGCGCTTCAGCGAGCTGGCCCGTGCTGCGCGCGGTCTCGAAGGCTTCGTAGAAGTCGGCGTGATCCGGGGCGCGGCTTGCCAGAGCGGTCACGGCCGCCAGCGCCGCGGCGCCGGCGGGTTCCAGATATTCGTCCCCTTCAAGGGCCAGCCGGTCGCCTTGCACGCTGAGCGGCAGGCGCAGGCCCAGCGGGCCGCTGGCGTCGGCCTGATGCCGCGTGCGCGCGGGTGAGGATGGTGTGTCCGTTGGTGTGGCCGCGCTTGTACTGCTCTCGCCTGAGGCAGACAGGGCGCGCATCACCAGCTCGGCGTCCACGCCGTCCTCTCCGGCTTCGTCGAACATGGCCAGCAGCTCGGCGATGGTGGGCGCAGCGTCCCGGGCCGGCGCTTCGGGCGGCGCGCTGGCTTGCGCCGTTTCTTCAGCGGCTTCAGCGTCGTCTGCCGGTTCGGCGTCCGGCGCCGGGGTCATCACCCAGCGCTCGCGCCGGCCTTGCGGGCTTTCCGGGCTGTAGACGGTCAGCTCAAAGGCGCATGGGAAGCGCGTCTCGCCTTCCAGCCTGGCCATCACATCGGGATGGACCGGCGCGGCATGGCGCAGCCAGCCCCGGGCAGAGCGCGCGGCCGCGCCGTCCAGCGGCGCGGCCTGACACCAGCTGGCGTCCGTGCCGCCGAAATCGGCGCGAAACAGGCGCTCATCTTCAAACCGGGCATCAAAGCCGGCAGGGGTGTCTTCAAAGCTCAGCGTGTCGTCGGTCGCGGCGATGCCCATGGCCGCTTCCAGCCAGACGCGGTGGAAGACGCCCGCAGCGCCGAAGGCGATCTCCTCGAGCGCGCCTGCGCCCGACAGGGCCACATAGGTGTCGAGCCGCCGGCGGGTCTCGCCATACAGGCTGGTATTGGTCAGGGTTTGGCCATCAGCGGTGAGGGTGATCAGGCGCCGCGTGCGCCAGTCGGCCAGTGATTCCGCGCCGCCTGCAGTGCGCCAGCCGGCCCAGTCGGTCCCGAAACGCGCCGCGACCTCGACGCTGGTTGAGGCGGCCCCGCCGGTCAGCGGCGTACGGGTGCGGGTCCAGACCGTGTCGGACAAGGCTGCAAGCGGTGCGCCGCGGGCATCGAGATAGGCGTCACCCTGCAGGTGTGGTCCGGCCGGCGGGGCGCTGGCTGCGGCCAGCATGGCGGCGCCCGTCCATGCGATGAATGCGCTGCCTGCCATGTGATGTCTCCTTTGAACCCGACGTCAGTGGGGAGAACACGCGACGATCATGGCGCGGTCAAGGCGGTGCGCGGCGCCGGCGGTCAGGCAGGCAGGGATATGCGCGCGCGCAAGCCCCCCAGCGGCGAGTCCTCCAGGCGCAGCTCCCCGCCATGGGCGCGCACGGGGTCTCGTGCGATGGCCAGGCCCAGCCCCACCCCGTTGCGGTTGGCGTTGCGCGATTCATCAAGCCGGTTGAACGGGCGGAAGGCGTCCTCGCGCAGGTCCGGGTCGATGCCCGGCCCGTCATCATCAATGATCACCTCGATGCGCAGTCCCTGGCGCCGGGCGCTCAGCGCCACGTCCTGTCCATGGGCGGCGGCGTTCTGCACCAGATTGACCAGAGCACGCTTGAGCGCGCCCTCGCGGGCCTCGACGGTCAGGTCCTCTTCCAGATCCAGGCGCAGATCTACGCCCTGACGCGCCGCATCATCGCCCAGCGTCTCGCACAGAGCGGTCAGGTCCACCGGGCCGGGCTCCTCGCCGGCCTGGCCGCGCGCGAAGGCGAGATATTCCTCCAGCGCCACCTCCATATCGGCGACATCACTGCGGGCCGCAGCCCGCTCGGGGCTATCGGGCATCAGAGCCAGCTGCAGGCGCAGGCGGGTGAGGGGCGTGCGCAGATCATGGCTGACCCCGGCCAGAAGCTGGGTGCGCTGCTCCATATGGCGTTTCAGACGCGCGCGCATGTCCAGGAAGGCGCGGGCGGCCTGACGCACCTCGCGCGCGCCGGCGGGCTTGAAGCGCTCCACGTCCTGGCCCCGCCCGAACGCCTCGGCGGCTTCGGCGAGGTGGCGGATCGGTTTGACCTGATTGCGGATGAACAAAATGGCGACGGTCAGCAGGAGCAGCGTGGCCCCGCTCAGCCAGATGACAAAGATATGCCCCGTCGTGGCGCACACCTGATCACGCGCAGCGATGAAGCGCAGCACGCCGCCGCCCGCCTCCCCGCGGAGGTCGACGTAATTGGGATAGCGGGTGGTGTCGAACCAGAAGGGTTCGGTCAGCTGGCCGGCGAGGGCCCGGCGCAAGGTGCGGTCCAGCACCCGGAAGAAGGCGGTGCGCCGCGTGGTGGGCAGGGTGTCGCCGGGGCGGAACTCCACGCTGAGGCCGAGGGTGGAGAACGCCAGGTCCGCGATGGGCTCGAATTCCTCAGCGCTGGAGCGCGCGTGCATCTGCACAATCATGGCGACATCACCGGCGATGTTCTCTGACAGGCGCGCCGTGGTCGAGCGCCAGTGCTGTTCGAAGAACGCCCAGGTCACCGCGCCCTGCATCAGCGCCACGGGCAGTACGATGATCAGCAGCGAGCGCGCAAACAGGCCCTTGGGCATGATGGTTCGCAGGCGGAATCGCATGACCGGCCTCACCCGCCCGCAGGCGTGGCGGGCGTCACGGGCGCATAGACCGGCTCGGCGACCAGGCGATAGCCTTCGCCGCGTACGGTCTGGACCCAGACTGGCGCCTTGGGGTCGGCCTCCACCTTGCGGCGCAGCCGGGTGATCTGGACATCCACCGCGCGCTCGCCCGCTCCGGCGGCGGCGCGCTCGGACAGGGCGGCCCGGCTAACCGGTTCGCCCGGCTGGGCGGCCAGCGCATGCAACAGCGCCGCCTCTCCGCCGGTCAGGCGCACGGGCTGGCCGCCGCGCGTCAGGCGCAGCGTGGCCATCTCGAACATCCACTCGCCAAAGCTCACCCGGGCCGGACCCAGCATGCGCGGCAGAGAGCGACGCAGGATCGCCTGCACGCGCAGCACCAGTTCTTCCGGTTCGAACGGCTTGGCCAGATAGTCATCGGCGCCCAGCGACAGGCCGCGAATGCGATCCTCGGGCTCGCCGCGCGCGGTCAGCAGCAGGATCGGCGTTGCGGCGCGCTCGCGCACGCGCCGGGTCACCTCGAAACCGTCAAGGCCCGGCATCATCACGTCGAGGATCACCAGATCGAAGCTGATCTGCTCCATCAGGGCCAGGGCGCGCGCGCCATCCGGGGCGGGCGAGACACGCAGGCCCTTGGCGCGCAGGAAGCGCGCCAGCAGGTCGCGGATGCGGTCATCGTCATCGACGACCAGCACATGGTGGGGGCGGGGATCAGACATGGCGCGCCGCGGTCATGATCCGATCATGCCTCAGCGCCGGGTCTGCGCCAATGGCCGCTATGCGGGTGCGCGCTCCGCAATATAGAGCCAGAGCGTCCGGCGCGCCGCAGTCAGGCCGGACGGCGCTCTAGCGCGCCGGGGCCATCTTGCGCACGCCGGCATGTTTCGCAGGCGGAGGGTTCAGGCTGCGGATCGACTCGCTGGCAACCGTCGCCAAAACGGCGATGACGATCCGCGCGATGACCGTAAGGAAGACCAAGAGGATGGTGGCCTTGTTCAGATAGATCTCGATGAAATTATTATAGCGCGCGGGCAGGCCGGTGGAGGTCAGGAAGCGCTCGGCGTCCGCGGCCCAGCGCAGCATCACCCGCAAGGTTTCGGGGAACTGGAAGGCGAGCACGCCCAGGAAGATGTAGGAGAGGATGAAGGCCAGAAAGAGCGTGATGCTCAGGCGCAGCGAGCGGCCGGTCAACTGACCGAATAAACGTCCCATGGGCAGACTCCCTCCCGTCATGGCGGGCCCAATCGGACCCTGTATATCCCTCATGCGCCAGTTTACCAGAAGCCGCCCGGCGCGTCTCGCCGGGTCTGGCGGCGCGGCCTATTCCACCCGCGTGATGCGCGCCGGACTTCCGTCGGCTGTCCAGGCGTTGGTCTCATAGCTCTCGCCCACCGCCAGTTCGCGATAGGGCTTGCAGATCTCGTATTCAGGCTCGGTGCGCGAAGCGCCATGGAAGAGGACGCACAGCGTGCGGCCGTCAAACTGCCAGGAGCCTGAGCGCGGACGGGAGTCCTGATAGCTGCCGCCCCGGCGGAACTGTGCGGTGTAGCGCCCCTGCCGGGTCTCTACGGCATAAACCCGCCCCTCCGGTCCGAGCGCGGACTGCGCCTGGGCCGTGTCCGGCGCGGCCAGCATCAGCGCCATGCAAGCTGGCAGCGCCAGTGCGGCGGCGAGTATGGATTTCACTAGACGTCTCATGGCTCTACACCCCCCACGAATGCATTGGTGGCAGACTTCACTATCGCGGGGCGGGACGCAAGAGGCGGGCCAGTTTGTATCGCGCATAAAAAAGCCCCGCGCCGGGCTGCGGCGCGGGGCGACTGTGGAGCGCAGTTGCGCCTTATTCGACGCGCAGAATGGTGGCCTCCAGCCCGTCATCGGACCAGTCGGTCGAGACAGCTGACTCGTTCACCGCAAGATCGGCGGGCCACTCGCCGCAGCGCGCCTCCTCGGTCTCGGCGGAGGTCAGGCACAGCTCGCCATCCTCAAAGGTATAGGCGCCGACCTTGGCGCCGTCCTCGGTCTGTTTGATATAGCCGCCATCCTCATCAAACCAGAGGCTGTAGCTGGTTTCGCCAGCCGTTATTTCAAACACCTGTCCGGCTGGTGAAGCATAAGCCGCCGACGCCAGAAACAGAGCTGACGCAGCGCCAAACACAAAACTCTTCGCAGCGGTTTTCATGGTACTATCTCCTGTCGTTTTACTTCGATAAAGCTCTGAAGCGCAGAGCCCGCCCGGCGGAGCTTATCCAGAGCGACGCCGTTACTGTCACGAGACAACGCAGCGCTTGGCGGGCGGTTCCGCGGCATGGCAGGCGCGGAGATTTGGCGACGCGCTGCCCGGGGCCCGCGCCTGGAGGCGCAGGCATAAAAAAGCCCCGCGCCGGGTTGCGGCGCGGGGCGTCTTTCAGTCGGTGCGGTGATTTACTCGACGCGCAGGATCGTGTGTTCCGAGCCGTCTTGCGACCAATCGGCCGAGACGTTCGACTCGCCGACTTCAAGATCGGTCCAGGTCCCGCAATTGGGCTCTTCGATGTCCGCGGAGACGAGGCACAGAACGCCATCTTCCAGGGTCCAGGCGCCGACAGCTTCGGTCTCGCCAGCGGTGAGGACATAGCCGCCATCAGCGTCCAGAGCGATTGTGAACGCGGTTTCGGGGCCGGTCACTTCGAACACCTGGCCGGCAGGCGAAGCAAACGAGGCCGACGTCAGCAGCAGGGCCGGCACAGCGCCAAACAAAATGGTCTTCATGATGGTGTCATCCAGGTAGCTCCGGCTATCAGCCAACTGTCCTCGACAGCGGCTCCGGAGCGGCGCGAACATTATCACATCCGCAAGGGCACGCAATCGCGTTCACACGCGAGCGATGACGGCAATCGGCGCGCCCGTCAGAGCGCGCGCCAGATCAGCACAGCCGCGAGCGCCACGACAAGGGCGATGGCCGAGAATACCAGCGACCGCCGCAAGACGCGTTCCTGACTTGGTTTGCGCTCACCCTGACGGGCCTCGGTCTTCTCTTTCTTCTCAGGCATATGACGCCTCTCTGCTTGCTTTGATCTGCGCCAGCTTAGCCGCGTGCGCCGTGCACGGCTACCGCCTGCGCCGATCAAACGTCAGGCGGCGCAGGGGCTTTGGGCCTGAACAGAAAAAAATGGTTAACGAAGCCTTATGCGGACCCCCGTTTGCGCGCTATAGTGTCCAGAATCGCGGGTTGGCGGCATCAAGGGGGAGGCGCCGGCTCCAGGCTTGAAGGGGTTAGCCATGTCTTTGTCCGCCACCGCCAAAGTGCTTGCCATCGCCGCTGTCTTCATTGCGGCCCCGGCCATCGCCGACAACGCCCGATGGGCCCCGGCGCAGACCGGATGGGGGGGGTATTACGCCGCGACGCCGCTGGATGAATGCCGGCGCACGGCCGGGGGCGAGCTGGAATTGCGCGCCTGCCTGTCGCGCCTGCTGCTGGAAGCCGAGAGCCATTACGACATCACCCATCAGCGGCTGATCTCGATGGTGACGGGCCGCGAGGACAGCTATCAGCGCGCCACCGAGGCCGAGGCGCTGCGCTTTGCGCGCGAAACCTGGCGCAGCTATCTTGATTTCCAGTGCGATTTTGAAGGCGCCATGCTGGGCCAGACCTTCGCCGAGCGTAATCTCCAGGCCACGTCGTGCCGGGTCTCGCTGCTGCGCTCCCAGCGCGCGCGCCTCGCCGAGCTGGCCAGCCAGATCGATGCGGGCGGCGGCGCGCCGGGCTATCCGCCCGGACAGGGTCTTCCGGGCCTGCCGGGCGGTTCTGACCCAGGCATTTGCGAAGGCCCGTTCTGCGCGGTGGAGACCGAGCGCTTCCAGCAGTGGACGGCCAGCTGCCGCCGCGGCGGCATGTGCGGCGCCTACACCACGGCGGGCGGGGACGGCCAGTCCGGCCACCGGCTTGAGGTGCGCGCGCGGCCGACCGGTCAGGGCTATGACATCGTGTTTACGTCCGATCAGCACCCGGTGGATGGCGCGCGCGCCATCTCGGTGCGCGTCGACGGGCGCAATCCGGTGGTGTTCCGCCCCCAGACTCATTACTCGGCCGATCCGTCCGGCGCGTTTGTGCTGTCCGACCCTGACTCCACCCGCCGCCTGATCGAGGCCATGCGCCGGGGCGGCCGGCTGACCGTGCAATATGTCGACACGCGCGGCCAGGACCGGATGGCGACCTTCTCGCTGATGGGCGTGACCCGGTCGCTTGAGTGGATCGAGGTGCGGATCAGGGGGCCGCGCTACTGAAGCCTTGCGGGTTCACGCTTTGGCGCCCTTATGCCGAAGAACAGCGCATAGATCGCCGGCACCGCCACCAGCGTGATGATGCTGGCGAAGGCGAGGCCCGAGATAATGGTCATCGCCATGCCCTGGAAGAAGGCGTCGCCCAAGAGCGGCGTCATGCCCAGAATTGTGGTGCCCGCCGCCAGCAGCACCGGCCGCAGACGGCTCACCGACCCGTCCACCAGCGCGCCCCAGGGCGCTTCGCCCTCACGGATGCGCCGGTCGATCTCGTCGATCAGCACAATAGCGTTCTTGATCAGCATGCCCGATAGCGACAGCAGCCCCAGCAGCGCGGTGAAGGAAAAGGCGATGCCTGTCAGAAGCAAGCCCGCCGTCACGCCGCAGATGGACATCGGCACGATCAGCCAGACGATCAGCGGCTGACGCACGGTCATGAACAGGAGGAAACTCACCGCCAGCATGCCGATGAAGCTGATCGGCAAGCCCCCGCCCAGCGATTCATTGGCCATCTGGTTGGCTGCATATTCTCCGCCCCATTCCCCGCTATAGCCGCGCGGCAGCTCCATGGCGTTCACCACGGCTGAGAAGCGCGCAAAGGCCCTGGCGGCTGTCTCGCCGGTCTGCGGATTGGCCTGGACGGTGAGGGTGCGCACCTTGTCGCGGCGCAGGATCAGCGTCTCTTCAGCCTCCAGCGTGAAACCCGACACCACCTGGCTCATGGGCACATAGGCGTTCTGGGCCGGGCTCCAGATCAGACGGTCGGACAGATTGTCGGGCTGGGCGCGTTCGCTGGCGGGCGCGCGCGCCACGATGGGAATGAGGTCTATGCCCTCACGGTAGACGCCGATCTGGTCGCCATCGGTGGCCAGGCGCAGCGCCTCGCCGATATCGCCGCGTGTGACCCCCACCGTCCGCGTGGGCGCCTCGATGATCTGGGGCCGCAGCGTCAGCGCCTGATTGCGCCAGTCGGTGCGCAGATCACGCACGCCGGCCTCTTCGCGCAGGCGCGCGATCGCGGTCTCGCCCAGCTCACGCAATACATGGGAATCGGGGCCCTGGAAGCGCGCCTCCAGCTGGGCGCCCGAGGGCGGGCCGAACACGATGCGGTCGGAACGCGCCTGCACATGGGGATAGTCCTGCGCCAGATAGTCCAGCACGCGCGCCTCGACGTCCGGGATATCGCGCATGTCGGCGGTCTGGATGATCAGCTGGGCGAAGGCGGCGTTGGGCTGTTCGGTATTATAGGTCAGCATGAAGCGCGTGGCGCCGCGCCCGGCGAAGGCGTCCACCTGGGTGACGCCCGGCTGGGTGCTGGTCCAGCGCGCCAGATCGCGCGCCAGATCACGCGAGGCGAGCACGTCCGTGCCCTGAGCCTGATTGAGGCTGACAAAGAACATCGGCGTGTTGGAATTGGGGAAGAAGGACGCGTTCACGAAGCCGAAGCCCCAATAGCTCGTCACAGTGATCGCGGCCAGCGCGCCGACCGTAATCCAGCGCCGTTTCAGGGCCCCGATCAGGATCGCTCCATAGCCGCGATAGAGCCGCCCGGCATAGGGCTCGGTGACGGTCCCGCGCTCGGACTTGAACAGATGATAGGCGATCATCGGTCCCACGGTGAGCGCCAGCACCCAGCTGAGAAGCAGGGAGATTCCGATCACGGCGAACAGGGAGAACAGGAACTCGCCGGTGGAATCGGGCGACAGGCCAATGCCGGAAAACGCCATGATGCCGATCACGGTCGCGCCCAGGAGCGGCCATTGGGTGTTGGCGGCGGCCTCCTCGGCGGCCTTGAGGCGCTTGACGCCGCGCTGCACGGCGACCTGCATGTTTTCGGTCACCACCAGGGCGTTATCGACCAGCATGCCCATGGCGATGATCAGCGCGCCCAGCGAAATGCGCTGCATGGTGATGCCAAACACCGACATGAAGAACAGCGTGCCCAGCACGGTCAGCAACAGCACCGAGCCCACCGCGACGCCCGCGCGCCAGCCCATGGTCAGGCACAAGACGCCGATCACGATGGCGACTGACGCAGTGAGGGAGATCAGGAAATTGTTGATCGAGGACTCGACCACGCGGTGCTGTTTGTAGATCGGCGCGATCTCCACGCCCAGCGGCAGATCTTGCGCAATCAGCGCCAGGCGCGCCTCCACCGCCCGTCCCACATCGACGATATAGGCGCTGGGCAGGCCTGAGACCCCCAGCGTGAACGCCGCTTCGCCATTGTGGAAGATATAGACCTCGGCGCGCTCCACCGGTGCTCGGATCACCTCTCCCAGGTCGGACAGGCGCAGGGTCTGGCCTGAATCGCGCGGTGAAATGAGCAGGTTGGAGATGGACTCCACCCCGCCGATGGAACCGGGCATGTCCACGCGCACGCGCAGATCGCCGGCCGTCACCTCGCCGGCGGACACCACCACATTCTCGCTCGACAGGGTTTCGAGCACCTGGCCCACCGGCAGGCCGAGCTGGACGATGTTTTCCTGCGGGATTTCGATATAGATGCGCTCTTCGGGCACGCCGTCAGTGGAGACTTTCGAAACGCCTGGCGTCACCAGAAGCTCGCGGCGCAGCATCTGCGCGATGTCGCGGATTTCCGCGTCGGTATAACCCGGCGCGGTGACGGCGTAGAATATTCCGTACACGTCGCCAAAATCATCGAGCACCTGCGGTGTGCGCGCGCCGGGGGGCAGGCCGGGGGCGGCGTCGGTGAGGCGCTTGCGCAGCTCGTCCCATATCTGGGGGAGGTCGCCGGACGCGTAGCGGTCGCTGATCTCCACCGTGATCTCGCTGATCCCGGGCTGGCTCTTGGAATAGACCGCTTCGAGCTGCGGCATTTGCTGGATGGCGGTTTCCAGCCGCTCGGTCACTTCGCGCTCGACCTCCTCGGCCGAGGCGCCGGGATAGGCGGTGTAGACCAGCGCCTGCTTGATGGTGAAGGCCGGATCTTCCAGCTGGGCGACGGTGTTGATCCCGTAAATCCCGCCAAGGAAGCAGGCCAGGATCACCATCCAGGTCAGCACCGGCTTTTCGATGGACAGGCGCGCCACCGACATCGCGGCGCTCGATTTGGTATCCGCCATAGCGATATTCCTGCGTGAAGCTCAGTGGGGGGCTAGCGGCTGGAGGCGAGCCCGTTGCGGCCCTGCATGGGGCGGATGCGCATGCCGTCGAACAGGGCGTTCACGCCGGTCGTGACGATCTGCTCGCCAGGCGCCAGCCCGTGGCGGATCACCACCGTGTCGCCGCCCATCGGGCCAACCTCGACATCGCGGGCGGTCACAAGACCGGCGTCCGGGTCATAGCCCCAGACGCGGAAGCCCCCGTCCGGCGAAGCGCTGAGCGCGCCGGCGGCCACCCGCACAAGCGCCGGATCGGAGCCGGTGAGGGCGTCGAGCGAGACCATGACGGTGGCGGTCATGCCTGGCAGGATATTGCCCGGCAGGTCGGGCGGCAGGGCGAACACCGCCGTATAGGTGCGCGAGGCCGGTTCGGGTTCTGCGCTCAGTTCACGGAAGGTCAGCGGGAAGGTCTCGCCCGGCAGGAAGGGGAAGCGGGCGGTCAGCTCGGCTGGCTGGCTCTGGTCGACCACCGCCACGATGCTTTCAGGTATCTGAATCGCCACGCGCAGCTCGCTCATGTCCTGCAGGCGCGCGATCGGCTGGCCGGCGGACACAGTGGTGAAATTGTCCACCAGCCGACGCGAGACCAGACCCTCGAACGGCGCGTTGATGGTGGCGTAGCGCAGATTCTGGCGGGCGGTCTCAAGGGTCACGCTCTGCAGGTCAAACTCGGTCTGGGCCTGCTCCAGCGCCGCGTCCGACGAGATGCCCCGCTCATTCAGCGTGCGCTGGCGCTCCAAATTCTGGCTGGCCTGCTGGCGCTGCACCTCGGCCTGTCGCACGGCGCGGGCGAAATCGGCGGCGTCCAGCCGGGCGACCACTTCGCCTTCAGGAAGGATCTGGCCTTCCACCACCGGGTAGGCTGCGAGACGTCCGCCCACCTGGAAGGCGAGGTCGACGCTGAGGCGCGGCTCCACCCGGCCGACAAATTCGCGCATGCTGGCGCTCTCGGCGCTGCGAACGGTCTCCACCCGCGCCAGGCGGGGGGCGGGCTCCATCTCAACGGGCGGCGGGCTGCAGGCTGCGATGATCAGCATGACAGCCAATGAAACCATGGCGGCGGCGCGGGTCATTTGGGGGAGGGCTCCGAAACCAGCTGGATGAGCCGGGCTTCAACGGCCTCTTGCTCATCGGGGGTGATCATGTCGAGGCCTAGCAGATCGGCCAGATGCAGGCCGTCAGCGGCCAGAAGCGCGATTCGCGCCATGACCGGGTCGGGCGCGTTGGCGATAATATCGTTGCGAATGCGCGCCATCATGGCGCGCACCGGGTCGAGCAGTTCGGGCGATTCCGACGCCGCGGCCAGCACAGCCATCGCCACATCCCGGTGTGTGCGTTTGAATGCCAGGATGACATGTATGAGGGTCGCCACCGGATTGGCGCCCGTGGCTGTGGCCTGTTCCAGTGCACAGTCGCAGTCTTCCTGGGCCTGGAGGATGAGGCGCGAGACCATGCCTTCGATCAGCGCCTGCTTGGAGGGGAAATTGTACAGCACCCCGCCCTTGGAGAAGCCGCTTTCGCGCACCACGGCGTCAATGGTCAACCGGCCCGAGCCCTCGCGCGACACCACGCGTTCGGCCGCGTCCAGGATCACGTCGCGCGTGGCCGGGCGGACCGTATCAGGGTGGGAGTCAGCAATGGAGCGGGCGTCGGTCATGACTCTCTCAGAAAAATGCTGCGGCGCATCTATACCGTCTGGTCGGTTTGCATTTAGACCGTCCAGACGGACGGTTCAAGGCGGGTGAGATGAAATTTCAGCCATGTCCCGTGCGCCCGCCGGACGCGTGCTTTATGACATTTCCTTGAAATTGCGATTCCAGCCGCAGGAATTGCTTTGCCGCGTGCGCCTGTCGCGCTATCGGGGCGCGGCGTGGCGCGGATCGCGCCCGGCGCGGAGAGTTGTACATGCCGGACCTGGCTTCAGTCGCAATTCTGGGTGTCCCGCTCTGGGCGCTCGTCGGCTTCCTGTTTGCGGCCTACGCCATTGTCGCCAATGACGTGATCCAGACGCTGGGCACCTTCCTGGCCTCCAACGCCAAACGGCCCTGGCTGGTTTTGTGGGCGTTCGCCTCCACCATCATCGTAGTCGTCATGGTGTATGGCTATTTCGCCTATAACGGCGATATCGCTTACGGGCGCCTCAATCGTATTCCGTTCCCGGAAACAGGCATCCAGTGGTGGCACGTTCTGCCGCCCCTGGCCCTGCTGGTGCTGACCCGGTTCGGCATTCCGGTATCCACGACATTCCTTGTGCTGACGATCTTCACCCTGACGGGCGGCGCAGCCACCGCCGGCGTGCTGGGCGACATGCTTCTGAAAAGCCTGGTGGGTTATGCGGTGGCCTTCGCCACGGGCGGGATCCTCTTCGTGGTGATCGCCCGGGCGTTCGAGAAATGGGTGGCGCGCACGGAAGTGGACGATGACGGCGATCCCTGGTGGACCGTGCCGGCGGTGGCGCTGCTGATCTGCGTGCTGGTCTATCTGCTGGTCAACGGCCCCACCCTGCCGAGCGCGGAAAACCTCAACATGATCGGCGTCGGGGGCGTGGCGGCGTTTGCGGTGGCGGTGGCCTTCGCGACACGGCGCTTCAACACCTGGTTCGTTCTTCAATGGCTGTCTACGGGCTTCTTGTGGTCGCAATGGCTGATGCAGGATCTGGCCAATATCTTCATCTATTTGCCGCGCGAAACGACGCTCATGCCCGACGGCAGTGTGCAGGTGACCTTCTCTATCGGCCTGTTGATCTTCTCCACCCTGCTGATGGTCGGCCTGCACGCCATCATCTTCGCCGCGCGCGGGGGCGAGATTCAGAAAATCGTCCTGCGCAAGACCAATACGGTGGACGTGCGCTCGGCCACGGTGGTGGATTTCCTCTACGGGGTGATCCTGATGTATTTCAAGGAGCTCAACGATATCCCGATGAGCACCACCTATGTGTTCCTGGGCCTCTTGGCGGGCCGGGAGATCGCGATCACCTTCGTCGCCCGCCTGCAGCCGCGCGCCGCCGCAGTAAGGGACGTGGCGGCCGATATCGGCCGGGCGGGGATTGGCCTTGCCGTGTCGGTGACGCTGGCGCTGATGCTGCCCTTCATGGCGACGGGTCAGTTCCCCGACATGATCCAGGCGCTGTTCGGCTAGAAAGCCGGCTTGAACACGCCTACCGCGCCAATGACGATCAGCAGGGCGTAGAGCCCCAGCACCCACAGCCGTGTGCGGTTCATGGCGCGCAGGAGCGGGACTTCCGTCTCGTCGCTGGAGCCCTGCTCGATGAGCCGCTTCAAGAGCGGCCCCACCGGCGTGTAGCTGACATCAATCATGATCGCGATGGCGAAGATGGCGGTGAACAGCCCGGCTTTCAGCGCCAGCCAGCCCGGCAGGTCCAGCCACCCGGCGGGACCGGCCAGGGTCAGCGCCGCAAAACCGGCGGTGAGGGCGATTTTCAGCCAGAACTCGATTGTCTTTAGCCGCGCCGCCAACGGGGTTTCGGCGTTCAGATACGCGCCCCACACCAGCCCCAGCCAGACAAACCCCACCGCCCAGCTCAGCCCCACCAGCCATCCCGGCAGGGTCGTCCAGCTCATGGCGATCATGGAGATCGACACCGGGACCATCAGCGCCCAGGCGGTGCGCGGGCCCATATCGTTGAGCACCAGGAGCTTCAGAAAATGCAGGCGCGTCTCCAGCGGGTATGAGCGCTTGCGGAAATGCGGGCCCAGGATGAACACGCCGATATCGCCGCCCAGCCAGACGGCGAACAGCACGATATGGCTGAACACGAGCGCGTTATAGAGCCATTGCGTATCCATGATGGTGCGTCCCTGTGCCGGTGTGTCCGGCGCGCACCAAAGCGGGCGCGAGGCCCCTCGTCAACTTTGTTCGGACAAATTTGCTGTGGCGCCACGCACGGGGCGCGTCAGTCGTATTCGGTGCGCCAACTCACCGCCACGGACGCATCGCCATCGCCGCGCAAGCGCGACAGAAGCGAGATCGAGCGCGTCAGCGCCCATTCGATCCGCGTGGTCGGGCCGCCGCTGGAGCCGGCGCTTTCCAACTCGAGATACACCGTGTCGGTGAGGTACCGCCCGCCGGCCACCACGGTCTGGCCGCCTGAATCGGTGCGCACCCCGAACGTGTCGAGCCCGGTCACCGAGCGCAGGGCGCCCAGCGGATCAAAGGCCGAACCGCCTGACAGCGAGGCCAGCGAGGCGGCCAGCTGGGCGTATTCCACAGCGCTGAGATTGGCTGCACCCTCGCCGAACACCAGCCGGGCGGCGATTTCGTCTTCGGGCAGGGCGGGGGTCGAGGCCAGTGAAATGCGCGGATCGCGCGCTGTGCCGCGAACCCGCACCCGCGCGGTGATATCGCGGGCCTCGCGCGCCAGCGAGATGTCGAGCATGGCCTCGCCGGGATCGCCATTCAGGGTGACGCGCCCCTGTTCAATCTGGAACACCCGGCCCAGCATGTCGGCCCGCCCCCGCTCGGCGGTGATGACGCCGCTCACATAGGGCGCAGCCACCGTCCCGGTGATCTCCAGATTCGTGGACCATTCGGTGTCGAAATTCGGTCCTCGCACAAAGATGCGCGCCGGCGCGCTGACCGCGTAGTCCAGCCGGATCGGGGTCGTGCGGCGCTCCGTCTCGCGGCTGCCGCCCGGCGCATTGATCTCGGTCACCGTGATGTAGGGGATGGAGGGCCGCGAGGCCTGGGGCGGGCGAATCTCGGCGCGGTCGATCACGGCGGCGCCGGTGATCAGGCCTTCCTGATCGGCGAAGCGGAAGCGCACATCGCCCGTGCCGATGGCTTCCAGATCCCGGCTGCCCGCCAGCCGGAAGCGGCGGAAGTCGACATTGAGATCGGCCGCCAGCGAGCCCAGCCCGCCAGATCCGATGCTGACCTCGCCCGCGCCGCGCAGCGTGCCGGCGTCGCCGTCCGTGGCGGTCAGGCGCTCCACGATCAGGCTGGATTCGCTAAACCGCGCCAGCAAAGAGATCGCCTCCACCACCAGCCCGGCGCGTCCATCGCGGAAGTCGCCGTCTTCGAGGCCCAGACTGCCTTCAAAGCGCGGCTCACCCACCGTGCCGGTCAGACGGGCGGCGAGATCGGCCTGACCGCTCAGCGACTGGGCGGCGGCCAGGTGGAAGGCGGCCAGCGCGCTGATCTCGCCCCGCACCAGGGCATCGCCGGACAGGGCCGCATCGGGGCGCATCACGTCATCGGGTCCGCTCACCGGTCCGCTGGCGATCTGTGCATTGGCGCGGGCGGTCAGGCCGACGCCCTCGGCGCTGGCCGTGAGGGACACGCCGGTCTCGTCGACAACCAGACGCACCTGACCGGCCAATTCTTCAGCGTCGGACGCTTCCAGCGGGCGCAGACCGGCGCCGGAAAGGGTCGCGTCCGCGCGCCACACGCCGTCTGTGCGGTTGGCGGTCAGATCGCCGCTCAGCTGGCCGATCACGGGGCTGCGCGCCCGGCGCAGGGACAAGATCCCGGCGGGAACCGATTCAAGGCGCGCGGTGACACTGGGCGCGTCGCCCCCGGCGCCGCTCAGCTGCAGCTAACCATCGCCGATGCGCAGGGCGACATCCACCGACGGCAGAGGCCCGGCTTGCACCTCGATGGGCGAGAGGGTGGCGATGGCGTATGGTCCGTAGCGCCCATTGAGCGTCACTTCAGCGCCCGGCTCTTCGATAAGGCGCAGCGTGCCATCGGCCCGGGCCGTGAACACCGCGCCATAGGCGCCGTCGGCCTCAAGGCGCATCACCGCCGCCTCCAGCGGGCCGTTGAGGGTGAGCAGGAAGCGGTCGATATAGGCGACATCCTCGCCCACGATGTCTTCGGCCTCGGCGCGAATGGCGATCATGCCTTCACGCAGCTCGGCCTGAAGCGACAGTTCGCCAAACCCGCTGACCGGGCTGACGATGAGATCGGCGCCGATCACCTCCGGCCCGACCGAGGCCGAGCCGTCAATGCGCACGGCGGCCAGCTGGCCGTCGAGGCGGCTGAGGCGGATGGTTTCGCCGTCGCGGGCAAACTCGGCGCTGACATCCACCGGCCCGCGGTCACTGGCGCCTGTCAGGCGTCCCGCGCCGGACAGGGCGTCCATCGGCCCCGCCGCCTCCACGCGCAGCCGCGCCCCGGTGATCCCCAGCGGACCGGCGCTGAGCGCGCCTGCGCTCGCGTCCAGCCGCAAGTCGAGCCCGGCGGGGCCGTATTGCGCCTCGAACGCCGCTTCCAGCGCGCCCTCCAGGGTGAGCGCCGCGAGCGGCGATGTGCCCGACCAGGCGAGATCGCCGTTAAAGCGCCAGTCATCGCCGGCCTGCTCGCCGCGCGCCTGGAGCGCGAACTGCGGACCCTGCGCCGTCACCGCATCAAGGAACAGGCCGCCATCCGCCTCTCGCCGCCCGGACACGGTCGCTGACAAAGGCGCCTCCAGCCGCTCGGCCAGCTCGCCCGCAGGCGCGAACCCGTCAAGCTGCGCGTCAAAGGTCAGCGCGCCGGCGAAATCGCCCGCCGCGTTGAGGGCGATGGCTCCCTCGCCCTTGATCAGGTCCACAAGGCGGTTGAAGCGGGCGCGGCTTGACTGCGCCTCCACGCGCCAGCGCTGGTCAGGGACCGACACGCCGCCCGATCCGGTGAACACGCCGGTGGGCAGGCGGGCGGTATAGCTGTGCATCTCAACGCGCGTGTCTTCGCGCACAAAGGTGAAGTCGGCGGTGAGCTGCGGCGCCTGGCCGAGCAGCCGGTCCAGCGCATCCCCATCATAGGACGCGCCGGTGACGGCGAGCTGCGTATTGATGCGCGGCGCATCGAGCGCGCCCGTGGTGGAGACCGGTCCGCTGACGGCGCCAAGGCGTATGCCGCCAGGCAGGGTGACGGCGCGCCCGGCGATCTCTCCGGTGAAGGCCGGCGTGTCGCCTGACAGGTCTGCGACACCGTCGAGCGCCAGATGCTCGGCCAGCACCGCGTCATTGGTGGCCAGCGCCACCAGCGCGCTGCGGGCCTCCAGATTGATCTGGCCGATGCGCTCGCCGGTCATGGCCACCTGAAGCCGGGCGTTGGGCGCCTCGATCAGGGCGGTGAGCCCGCCGATATCGGGCTGTGTGATGCCATCGCGGCCCAGCGGCGCGCGGGCCTCTGCGCTCAGCGTGCCGCCCAGAAGCTCGGAAATCCGCGCCAGCCGGGTCCAGGCGTCGGGCCGGATCTGCGCCGAGGCTTGCGCCTCGCGGTCCGCCCAGACCAGTCGGCCATCCACCGCCAGCTCGCCGCCGATATAAATCTCCGCATCGCCTGATCCGGCGTCCAGCGTGCCGGCCGCCGTGACCACGCCGGTGGCGCCTTGCGATTCGGCGTCGAGCAAGCGTGACAACAGGCCGCCCGGCGGGGCGTCAAAACGGGCGTCCAGCGAGAGCGCGTCGGCGAAATCGATCTCGGCCAGCAGGCGGTCGCCCACTGCGTCGGTGCGGCGGGCGTCCAGCGCGCCGCGCCAGCGCCCGGTATCATGGCGCAGCTCGCCGGACAGGGCGTAGACGGCGGCCGGACCAGCGATCCCTTCGGCCAGGCGTATGGCGTTGATGCGCGCCTCGCCCACACGGATGCGCGGCAGGCGCGACAGGTCGAACGGGTCTTCGGCTGGCGGACGCTCGGCGCGCACCGGCGTGCGCGACATGGTCACCTCGCGCACGGTGAAGGCGTCGATGCGCAGCACATAGCGGCGCAGCGCCCAGGGCGACCAGGCGAGCGTCACATCGCGCGCCTCCAGCCCCACGCCTTCAGAATCGCGCACCCGTATGCGGTCGATCTCGAACCGGCCCAGCACATTGCCGCTGATCGCGCCGATCTCCACCTCGCCATAGCCGGCGATGTCCTGGCCGTTGATGGTTTCGCGCACCAGCTCGCGCCCGAACGGGCCGCTCATCAGCAGGACGCCCGACACAGCGGCGATCACCAGAATGGCGAGCAGCGTGGTGACAGTGGCGGTGATGCCGATGATCCAGCCGCGCCAGCGGCGCCGCCGTTTCGGGGCGGGGCTGGAGGCGGGGGTCGGGGCAGGAGGCGTCGTATCGGTCATCAGAAAGCCTGGCCGATGGAGATGTAGATTTGTACCGGCGCCTCGCCAGAGCGCCGGTCCAGCGGCGTCGCGATATCAAAGCGCAGCGGGCCGAAGCCTGGATAATAGCGCACGCCCACCCCGGCCCCGTAGCGGATATCGCCCAGATTGGGGGTAAGCTCCTTGCCGGCCGCGCCGCCATCCACAAAGGCGGTGAAGCCCAGGCGTTCAGACCGGCGCCAGCGCGCCTCGGCGCTGAATTCGGCCAGGGACTGGCCGCCGAACACCTCGTTGAGGCCGGTATTGGGATTGAAGCGCTGAGGCGATAGCGACTGGAAGGCGTAGCCGCGCACCGAGCCGCCGCCGCCGGCATAGAAGCGCTCGTCGGCGGGCAGGGCGTCGGGCGACGTGCCCAGAATGGCGCCGGCGCGCACGCGCGCGGCCAGCACCAGGCGGTCGCTCAGCGGGTAATAGGCGCGCACGCCGCTTTCCAGGCGTACATAGCGGGTCTCCTGGCTGCCGATGGACCAGCCCGGCGCGGCGGTGGCGTTCAGGTACAGGCCGCGCTGGGGATCCAGCAAGCTGTCGCGCCCGTCCCAGATCACACCGCTGGGAAGCGACAGCGTCGTGGCCGAGCGGGCGCCCAGAACATCGGTCACGCGCGCCGTCTGAAGCCGGGCGCCGGTGGTGATGCTGAGCCGGTCGGTCATCTGGCGGGCCACGCTGGCGGAGACCCGGAACACGTCCTGATCAAAGGCGTCCGTGCGCTCGGCCAGCAATTCGGCGCTCAGGGTGAGATCCTGACCATAGCGCCGCCAGTGCGGCACGGTCAGGCGGGTTGTGAAGCCCTGCACCAGTTCGGCGGCCTGGCCACTGATGAGCAGGGTCTCATCGCCGCGAAACACATTGCGCCGTGTCCAGCCCGCTTCCGCGCCGGCGCCTTCAGACGTCGACCAGCGCAACGCGCCTTCGATGCGGTGGCGCGGGGTGGGGGCGGCGCGCACGTCCACCGGGCGCAGGCCGTCCTCGTCGTCCGGCGCCAGGCGCACATCGGCGACTGATACCGATTGCAGAACCTGGAGGCGGCGGCTGTACTCATTGAGGGCGCTGCGGCTGGCAGGGTCGCCGGTCTCGTAAGGGGCCAGGCGCTCGATAAAGCCGGGGCGCAGATCGGCCAGACCACCGGCGAATTGCGGCGCGCCCAGGCGGATGAATGGGCCGGGATGGAAGCGGAACGCCGCGTCGGCGCTCCTTGTGGCATGGTCCACGATGATGTCGTGCTCGCCCTCGCGCGCTTCGAGATAGCCGTTCTCGTGCAACAGCGTGACCACGCGGCCGCGCGCCGAGAGCACGTTGGCCGAGACCACCGGGTCGCCTTCCGATATGCCGAGCGCTGCTTGCGCCTCGGCGCCGGGCGCGCCGGGCGAGTCAGCGCCGATCCAGTCAATGGCGATGGTGTCGAACACAAAGCGCTGGCCCGGGCGCACGCGCACTACCGCCTGGCCGGTGTCATCGAGTCGCGGATCAATGACGGCGCCGTAATAGCCCTGGGAATTGAGATAGCGATCCAGAATGTCGGCGGCCTCGCGCGCCCGCGCCCGGGCCCGCCAGGGCGCATCGGGCTCGCCTGAAGGCCTCGCGTCAGCCTCGCCCACAGCCCGCGACAGCGCCCGCGCCAGGGCGGCGTCTTCAACGCCTTCGATCCGGGCCAGCGGTTCGGCCATTGCCGCGGGCAGGCCCATGACGAGGGCCGCCAGCACGGCGGTCAGATATCGTGTCGCGCGAAAAATCACTTGGCTCAGCACCGGGCGTCTACTTACCCCCCTGCGCGCAGACTAGCCGTGCGGGCGCGGGTGTGCGAGGCGCCAGCCGCGCCGCGTGTGCAAAAACTCTTCGCGCCCGCGTGAAACTGCTGGCCAGCCGTATTGCAGGCATTAGTTTGCGTGAGTGGCGAGCGCATATGCGCGTGCTGGCGAAGAGGGCGCACGATCATGTCCGCAGACGGGGCTTCGCAGGGCGGGACAGGCCGGGAACTGGCGGGATGGCTGCAGATCGCGGCTGTCGCGGCGGTGGTTCTGGCCGCCATCATTGCAACCTTTGCTCTTATGGGCGGCGGCGAGGCGGGTGGGGAGCCGCCCGAGGCGCGCGCCGCCGCGCCGGTCCGCGTGGTTCAGCCAGAGACCGTGCGCCACCGCGTGCAGGTGGAGCTGACCGGCACTGTGACGGCCAGCGCGTTTATCGACATGGCCCCTCAGGTGGGCGGGCGCATCATCGCGGTCTCGCCCGCGGTGCGCGCAGGCGGAGCGTTCGAGGCGGGGGAGGTCTTGTTCGAGATCGACCGGCGCGATTACGAGATCGCCGAGACCCGCGCGCGCGCCGGAATCGCCGAGGCGCGCAGCGCGCTCAATCAGCTCGACGCTGAAGCGACGATTGCGCAGCGCGAATGGGAGCGCACCTTCCCCGGGCGGGAGATCACCCCGCGGGCGGCGCGCGCGCCGCAGCTGGAAGCGGCCCGCGCGCTGCTGCTGGCGGCCGAAGCGTAACGTGCCCAGGCCCGGCTCAATCTGGAGCGCACGCGCGTGAGTTTTCCGTTTGCCGGCGCCGTGACCGAAAGCCGGATCGAACTTGGCTTGCTGGTCGCTCCGGGCCAGACCTATGGCCAGGTGTACGCCGCCGAGCAGATTGAGCTGGTAGCGCCCGCCTCGCCCTCTGACCTGGCCCGGCTGGAGGGCGCCAATGACCGCCCAGCGCAGATCCGGATCGAAGGCCGCGAGACGCCGATGGCCGGTCGCGTCGCCCGGGTCGGCGCACGGCTGGATCCGCGCACGCGCCTTGTTGATGTGTTCATTGCACCCGAAGAGGGCGGTCCGGCGGATTTGCGCCCCGGCCTGTTCGCCACAATCACGCTGGACGGCGCTGAACTGGACGCTGTCATGCGCCTGCCTGCGGCTGCGGTCTCCGGCCTCGACACCATCCATCGGGTGAGCAATGGCCGGATTGAGCGCACACGCATCACCGTGCGCACCCGTACCGCAGACTCCGTGTTCGCCGAGCCGTTCGACGCAGCACAGGGCGTGATCGTCTCGCCCGTGCCTGACATCCTGCTGGGCCGGCGCGCCGACATCATCGCCGCGCCTGCGGAACGGTCATGAGTGACCGCGACGACATCCCGTCCTCGCTGGTTGAGAGCTGGCCGGGCAAGGCGCTGACGGGCTGGTTCGTGCGCAATCCGGTGGCGGCGAATCTGTTGATGGTGCGGTTCCTGCTGGGCGGGGCGCTGACCGCCGCGACCCTGCCCACCGAGGTCTTTCCCAGTCTGTCGCCGCGCACCGTGCAGATCGCGGTAATCTATCCCGGCGCCACGCCGGGCGAGGTGGAGGAAAGCGTCACGCGGCGTGTCGAGGAGGCCGTGCGCGGGCTGGATGGCGTGGAGCGGGTGCGCTCGGTCGCAGCCGAAGGACGCGGGACGATCACTGTCATCCTGCGCAGTTTCGCCGACGCCCAGGTGGTCAAGACCGATGTCGAGACCGCCGTGAACGGCATTGCAAACTTCCCGCCCCAGAACGCCGAACAGCCCCAGATACGCGTGCCCGTGCCCACCACCACCGTGCTGACCCTTGCGCTGAGCGGCCCGGTGAGCGAGGCGGCGTTGCGCCGGGCGGGCGAGCAGGCCGAGAACGAGCTGCTGGCGCTGGACGGCATCTCGACGGCGCTGCTGCGCGGCGTGCGCGAGTACGAGATCGCCATTGCGGTCAGTGAGGACGCGCTGCGCCGCTTCAATATCAGTTTTTCCGAAGTCGCCGACGCGGTGCGCGCGGGCTCTGTCGATCTGTCCGGCGGCGAGATCCGCACCGCTGGCGGCGATATCCTGCTGCGCACCGATGCACGCAGGGTCACCGGCGAAGCATTCCAGTCCATCATCATCCGCTCGGATGCGTCGGGCGCCCGGGTGCGTCTGAGCGATGTGGCCACGGTCACGGACGGTTTTCGCGAAGACCCGCTGATCTCGCTCCATCAGGGCCGGCCAGCCGTATTCCTCGACGTGCTCAACCGGCCAGGCGAGGATTTGCTGACCGTGCGCCGCGTGGTCAATGACTGGCTGGAGAACGCGGTCATGCCGCCGGGCGTGGATGTGACGGTGGTGGTTGATCAAAGCGTGATCTTCGCCGACCGGATCGCCCTGATCACCCGCAACGCCATTCTGGGCTTCACCCTGGTGTTTGTGTTTCTGGTGCTGATGCTGGATCTGCGTCTGGCGTTCTGGGTGTCGATGAGCGTGCCCATCGCCTTCCGGGGCGGATTTGCGGGGTTCGGTGCGGCGGGCGTGACGATGAATTTCATCACCACGTTCGGCCTGATCATCGTTTTGGGCATCGTGGTCGATGCCGCCATTGTGGTGGGCGAGAACACCGACCGGGAGCGGTCCAAGGGCCGACGGGGTCAGGACGCCGCCATCGCCGGGGTCACCGGTGTCGCCGCGCCGGTGCTGGTGGGCGTGCTGACCACCATCGCCGCCTTCGGGCCGCTGATCTTCACCGGCGGCACGTTTGGCGAGATCACACGGCCCATCCCCATTGTGGTGGTGTCCATTCTGGCCGTCTCGCTGGTGGCGGCCTTCCTCATCCTGCCCTCGCAGTTGTCGTCAGGCTCGGACTGGTCGCGCGGGCCGCTGGCGCGGGTGCTGGGCGCGGTGCAGCGTCACATGCAGAACTTCGCCGACGGGCCGGTGGCCAGCTGGGCGCTGTTCGCGGCGCGCCGGCGCTGGCTTGTCAGCGCGGCGGGGGTTGCGATCCTGATTGCGATCATGGCGATCCCGGTGTCAGGCTTGGTGCGCTTTGTCTTCTTCCCCGCCATTGAATCCGAGCTGATCAGCGCCGATCTGCGCTTGCCCGAGGGCGCGCCGTTCGAGGAGACCCGCGCGGCGGCCGAAGCAATGATCGCCGCCGCGGAATCCATCCAGAGCGAATATGCTGAGCGCGGCGAGCCGGTGATCCGCTCCATCACCGCCACCATTGGCGGGCGCACCAGCCAGTTCGGCGGTCCGGGATCGACGGTGAGCACCTCGGTGGCCGGCAATCTGGCGCAGATCGAACTGGTGCTGGAGCCCGCCTCGAAGCGCTCCATCCGCTCCAGCCGCATCGAGGCGCTGTGGCGTGAACGCTTCGAGCCGCTGGCGGGCGTGGACGGCCTGACCATCATTTCCACCGCCGGGCCCCAGGACCCGGACATCGCCTATGAAATGACCCATCCCGACGACGGGGTGCTGGAGCGCGCGGTGCTGGACCTGGCCGAGTTTATCAGCGAGATCGACGGCTCGCGCGATATCAATAACGGCTTTGATCTGGGCAAGCCCCAGCTCAATTTCTCCCTTACGCCGGCTGGCGAGGCGGCGGGGCTGACGCCGGGCGATGTTGCCCGTCAGGTGCGCCAGGCTTTCTTTGGCGAGGAAGTCCAACGCATCCAGCGCGGGCGCGACGAGGTGCGGGTGTTCGTGCGCTATCCTGAATCCGACCGCCGCGATCTGGCCGCCCTGTCCGATTTGCGCGTGCGCACACGCGAGGGCAGCGCCCTGCCGTTGAGCGCAGCGGCGCAGATCAGCGAGACGCGCAGCTATACCCGCATCGAGCGCATAGACGGGCGCCGGATCATCGAGGGGACGGCCAATGTGGACACGGCGGTGACCACGCCCGGCGCGGCGCGTGATGAGGTGGAGGCCTTCCTGCCTGAACTGGTGGAGCGCTATCCGGGCCTGACCTTCTCGCTGGCGGGCGCCGGGCGCGAACAGGCCCAGGACTTCGCCAGCCTGCTGGTCGGGCTCCTGTTTGCGGTGATCATCATGTACGCGCTGCTGGCCACCCAGCTGCGCAGCTATGTCCAGCCGCTGATCATCCTGGTCGCCATTCCCTACGGGGTGGCGGGCGCCATTCTGGGCCATCTCCTGCTCGGCTTTGACCTGTCATTTCCGTCGATTTTCGGAATGGTGGCGCTGTCGGGCGTGGTTGTGAACGCCTCCATCGTGCTGATCGACCGCTATAACCGCACCGTGGCCAATGGCGGCGATCCGCGCGAAGCCATCGCCGAGGCTTGCGCGCGCCGCTTCCGCCCGGTGCTGATCACCACGCTGACGACCGCGCTGGGCCTGTTGCCGATCATGTCGGAGACCAGCCCGCAGGCCCAGTTCCTGGTGCCGATGGTGGTCAGCCTGGGCGTGGGGCTGATCTTCGCCTCCATCGCCATATTGCTGCTGCTGCCGGCTTTCGTGATGGTGGCGGACAATATGCGCGCGCGGCCGGGCCCGGCCCTGGCGGTGTTGGCCGGGCTGGCGGTCCTGATTGCGGGGCTCGCCGCGGGTCAACCGATCGTCGGGTTTGTGGCCGCCATTCTTGTCGCGGCGGCGTATATCGGTTGGCGCTGGCTGCGTCCGCGCGCCGTCATCGAACCGTGAAGCGGGCCGGGCTCAGACCCGGCGGCCCCACAAATTGCGAATGCGCTCGTCCGCGTCGCGGCCCAGATTGAACCAGGCGGTGCGGTCGCGCGAGGCGTCGACCACCAGCAGCTTGTCTTCGCGGGCCAGCAAATGGCTGAGCTCATTGCGCAGATGGGACGCGCTGGACGCGCCGCGCAGGATCCAGACCCCGGGCGTGATCGGCTCGGCATCGCCATGATCGGCGAGCGCGGCTTCAAAACCTGCAGCGCTGGCCTGGGCCAGTTCGGCGACGATGATGAAATTGGCGGTGCGTGCGTCGGCGGGGGCCGGGCGCTTTTCGCCCGGGCTGCGCCGGGCTTCTTCCAGCCATGTCTTCAGCTGGGCGATGTCCTGAGCGGATTTGAAACCGTCCTCGCGCCGGTCAGACACCGATGAGTGCGCAGCGACGCGGCCTTCACCGATGAAGGCGCGCATCTGGGCGCCGGTATAGGGGCCGTAAACCCGGCCTTCGACTTTAACAAACCAGGACATGATGATTCCGTCGTCGCGCGGCATTGCTTCCACCTCCCGGCCCGTAATCTGTCAGACGGGCCAGCTTCACCTCCATTAGAGGCAAGATTCAGGCCGCTCCTGATATATGGCTGTCATACATGACGTCTGCATGCGCCGGCCGGCTATTTTTCAGGCGAAGCCTCACCGGGATCGGGCTCGCCGGGCGGCGGATCGAAACGCACCGCAAACCCGTTGTCCAGCCAGCGCGCCACCTGGCCTGTCATGCCGCCCACCCGCACCGGTTCGCCGATCCGCGGGCGTTCCAGACAGGCGAAGCCTGCGCCGGTGACCGACACGTCCAGCACATCCGCCTGGATCACCACGCCATCGCGCAGATACACGCTGGCGCGGCCCCGGCCGGGCTTGCGCGGCGCGCTACGGTCTTCTTTCAGACCCAGGCGCTCCATATTGAAACGCCAGGTGATGGCGTCGGCCAGCCGGTCGCGCTTTCGCTGGGTGGCGGCCAGACGGGCCGCGAACCCGGTCTGCCCGGCGCGGACCACTTCGCCCTCGATCCGTCCCAGACCGTCAAACAGCATGACCACGCGCTCGCCGCGCTGGGGGGGCGTTGTTGTGGTGACGCGCACCCCGCCGGGTGAGATATCCACCAGCTGACAGATGAACTCGCCCCGGCTGGGACACAGGGCGCGGCCCGGAATCGCCAGGCGCACACGGCGATGCCGGCGGCGCTCTTCGGCGCCGCGCGCGGCTATCTTGATCTTGCGCCGGTCCAGCCGGCCATTGAAGTCAGTGATCTGCGCCATGGCACGCCGCTGTGAAACACATGGCGGCCAGTCTGGCCCGGCAGGTTTTAAGATTTCGCTATATCAGCCGTCATTGGCCGCCAGCGCCCGGCGCGGCGTGCGCTCGCGTGTGGCGAACAGCGACAGGCTGGGGTCTGGCAGGCGGGCGGGATGCAGCAGCGCCAGGCGGTGGCGCACCACCGGGCGTCCGCCCAGCCGGCTCGCGTCCAGCGGTTGATACAGGCCCAGCGCCCGGTCCACCTGACCTTCCGGGCCGCGTAACGGCAACAGCGTCACTTCCACCGCGCAGGCGCGGCCGTCCAGCGTGATGGCGTCAGCCATGGCGGTCGCCGGGGCCGGTGCGCCCAGCGCGCCTTCCAGCAGGGCGCTCATCATGGGCCGGTCCTGACCGGTCCCCAGGCTGAGGAAATTCTGGTCGCGGAACTCGCGCTGGTGCAGCCGGCACAGGCCGGTCCCGGCGAGCCGGAAGACGTGATGGTCCTGATCCATGCGGCGCAACAGGAACAGGTGCGACAGGAGCGCGCCCAGATCCTGGGGCGCGATGTCGGCGCGCGCCGGCGCAGAGCCGCCGCGCCGTCTTGCATCCCAATAGGCATGCAAGGTTCTTGAATTGGGATGCCGCACGAGCCTTGCGTCCTTCTGTAATGTCCTCATCGGCGGCAGGCCCGCTTTGAAATGGCGCGGATGCAGCCTTGGCGCTGCCGTCTGCAAGGGCCTTGCCAGTCGCGCGCCGCGCGGTGTTTTCAAGGGTCTCGGACCGGCCGCACTCGCATTATAGAGTCCGGCTCGCACCGGCGGCGGCGCCGTTCCCGGACCCAGGGTGACCGGCGGGCGCCGCCTCCGCCGGGATGAACCGGTCCGGTGCGGATCAAGGCCGCCCCGGACATCCAAACGGCCCCGGGCTTGCATGAGGAGGTTCTGAACAGATTCGGAGACCGTCATGCGCGTATCATCCCGGCACGCAGCCCTGATAACAGCCGTAGCCGCCGGCGTCATCGCCGCAAGCGCACCTGCCTGGTCGCTGACGCCGCCATCGCCGCCGCCGCCGTCGCACCATCCGTGCTGCGGTCATCCGGGCGGTCCGAACATCCGGCCCCCGTCCATCCATATCGGCGGCCCGAACATTCATGTGCGCGGACCGAACATCAATGTTGGCGTGCACAACTCGGTGAATGTGAACGTCAATGTCCAGGCCAACGCCTCAGCCAACGCCCTGGCCACTGCGTCCGGTCAGGCCGGTGCGGGCGCCTCCACTTTTATCTATGCGGGCGGCGGCTATGTCTCCGGCGGGACGGCGCCGGGGGCGACGGCCCTGACGGGTCTGCGTCTGGCGGGCATGAGCGAGCGCATTCACGAGGAGCGCTCGCGCTTCCGCGAGGAATGGCGCCTGATCCGCGCCATCTGCATCGATGCCCGCGGCGCGCCCCATCCGGCCGCCCGGCCCAACCCGTTCGACCGGGTCGATCCCGATTTCGACGGCGAGCTGTACCGCTGCGTATCCGGCACCGCCCTGCAGGCGACGCTGGGCTGGCGCGAGGGCGGCGAGGACCGGTTCGAGGGGGGGCAGACCATTATGTGTGAAAAGGGTCAGGCCCTGCGCCATGGCCCTGGCGGCGAAGTGTTCTGCGCCCGCGAGACGCCTCAGCGCGACTGTAATGAGCGCTCGCTTCTGCGTCTCCACGGACCCGGCGCCATGCTCGTCTATATGCGCTGGGAAGAGTATTACAGCGAGACAGTGGAGCGCAGCATGGTCGCCGAGGCGTCCTCAATGACGCTCATGCTGGACGGCGGCGTCGGCGGTTATCGCTGACGCACGCCTGCGCCTTGCCATGACGAGGTGGCGTCAGGCGGCGTGAACCGCCTGTTCACCCTGCCCCCAATCGGCCCAAGCATTAACGCGGCCTTGAGGTTTTCGCGGTCACATCAGGCCCAAGGCGCGTCTTTGCGCGCGCCGGCAGTCTGAAGGGGCCCTGACCGCCATGAATGCTGTGCGTCTGATCGTGCTTGCCGTCGCGGGCGTCGCCGCCGTCGGCGCGGCTGTGCTTGTGCGCGGAGCCATGCAGCCTCCTCCTCCCGCCGTTCAGGTTTCCAGTGAAACCGCGCCCGCGCCAGCCCCGCCGGTGGAAACCGCGCGCGTGCTGGTCGCCGCGCGCGACATTGCGCCGGGCGAGCGCGTCAGCGCCGGCTCCTTCCGCTGGGCGCCCTGGCCGGACGAGGCGGTGGTGCAGGGCTATCTGGTGCGCGCACGTGATTCTGAAGCCATCGAACGTCTGTCGGGCGCGGTGTCGCGCACCGCCATGGTGGCCGGAGAGCCGATCCTGGAGCGCCGTCTGGTCCAGCCTGGTCAGGCCGGCTTCATGGCCGCCGTGATTGATCCGGGCATGCGCGCCGTCGCCGTGCCGACTTCGGCGCGGGCGGGCGCAGGCGGTTTCATCCTGCCCAATGACCGGGTGGACATCCTTCTGACCCTGCCGGCCAACGAGAATTTCGCCACGCGCACCGTGGTGGAGAATGTGCGGGTTCTGGCCATTGATCAGAGCCATTCCGAATCACGCGAAGGTGCTCTGGTGGGCGCCACCGCCACGCTGGAGCTGAGCCCGTCCCAGGCGCGCGCGGTTTCGATGGCGGTCGCCTCGGGCACGGTGTCGCTGGCGTTGCGCTCGATCGCGGACACTGAAGGCAATGCCCGCCTGCCCGAAGGTGTGGATGAAGCGGGGACGGCCCGGGTGGTGCGCGTCTTCCGCTATGGCGAAGAACAGCGCGTGGCGCTGGGAGGCGGCGCCCCATGATGATCGTTTTGCTCCGCAATCTGTGTCTGGCCGGCGCCGCGCTGGCAGCCGCCGCCACGGGCGCCGCTCAGGCCCAGGCCGACCTTGAGCGCACCAACACCATGCAGGTGGTGATCCGGTCACCGGGCGAGGGCCGCGTGTCCGAGCGTCTGAACCTGCCGCTGGGTCAGGCCGCGATCCTGCATCTGCCGGTCGATGCGGTGGAGGTGATGGTGGCCAATGATTCGGTCGCCGACGCTGTGGTGCGCACGCCGCGCCGCGCGCTGCTGCTGGGTCAGGCTGTCGGCCGGACCAATATCTTCTTCTTCGACGGCGACGGCCAGCTCATCCTTGATCTTGATGTGCGCGTGGAGCGCGACATGGTGGGCTTGCGCGAGGCGCTGGCCCGCTTCGTGCCGGGCGCGCGCATCGAAGCTGAAAGCATGAATTCCAATATCGTGCTGTCGGGCGCGGTGCCGTCCGCCGCCGCCGCTGACGCCGCCATGCAGGTGGCGCGCCGCTGGGCCGATGATCCTGACCAGGTGGTGTCCTTCCTGGCTATTGAAGGCCGCGACCAGGTGATGCTGCGTGTGCGCATCGTCGAGATGCGCCGCACCATCGTGCGCCAGCTGGGCGTCAATCTGTCGGCCAATCTGTCCACCGGCGGCAACACGCCCACGGTCAACCGCATCAATACCGAAAACGCGTTCGGCCTCGCCGGTTCGGCGCTGGGGGGGCTCAGCGGCCAGATGGATCTTCTCAACGCGCTGGGATCGGGTACGCGCTTGGGCGCTACGCTGACCGCGCTGGAGCGCATCGGCCTGGTGCGCACGCTGGCCGAACCCAATATCACCGCGATCTCCGGCGAATCGGCGCAATTCCTGGCCGGTGGCGAGTTCCCGGTGCCGGTGGGGCGTGATCGCGACGGCAATATCACCATCGAGTTCAAACCGTTCGGCGTCGGCCTGGGCTTCACGCCGGTGGTGTTGTCCGAAGGGCGCATCTCGCTGCGCATCTCCACCGAAGTGTCTGAACTGTCCAATGAAGGCGCCATCTCGCTGGGCGCGACCCCGCAGTTTGATGGCCAGGGCAATGTCATTGGCACCACGGGCGGGCTGACCATCCCTGCGCTCAGCGTCAATCGCACCCAGACCACGGTGGAGTTGCCGTCTGGCGGCAGCCTGGTGATCGCGGGCCTGATCAAGGAAGAAACCCGCCAGGCGATGGATTCGGTGCCCGGCATTGACCGCCTGCCGGTCCTGGGCGCGCTGTTCCGCTCGCGCGACTTCACCAATAACGAGACCGAGCTGGTCGTGCTGGTCACGCCCTATCTGGTCGACCCCGCCAATCCGGGCGCGCTGGAGGAGCCGGGCGAAGGCTTCGTGGCCGCCTCCATGGCGTCAAACATCGTTCTGGGCCGTCTCAACCGCGTCTACGCCGCGCCGGGTGCGCAGGTGGACGGGCGCGGCTGGACCGGCCCAGTCGGCTTCGTGCTGGAGTAATCGTGATGGCTATCAAGCATTTGATCCTCGCCCTGTCCGGCGCCGCGCTGCTGGCGGCCTGCGCGTCCGAGCCCCCGCGCCCGCTGCCGCAGGCCACCGCTGCGCCGGAAACCGTGCGCGTGGAGATGGCCTATGACATGCGCGATAATGGTCTGACCTGGCGCCAGCTGGATCTGATCTCGTCGGTGGCTGCCGAGTACAAGGCGCGCGGCCATGGCCCGCTGGTGATCTCCTATCCGCAAAATTCACACGATTCCGACACCGCCATCGCCGTGATCGCCGAGGCGCGCGCCCAGCTTTACGCGCCCGGTCTGGACTGGCGCGCCATTGGCGGCGGGGCCTATGCCGCGCGCGGCCGGGCCGGGGCGCCGATCATCTTCTCCTTCAACCGCTACCGCGCTGTCGTGCCGGCCTGTGACCGTAGCTGGTCTGACCTGACCAATACCCGCCCCGGCGAAGCCTGGCCGGAATTT
>JAIUMW010000002.1 GCA_022565365.1 Oceanicaulis sp. | reverse complement strand
CAGCGTCACCCCCTAAATTCAAATGCTGGGGGCCCACCAGCCGCTGGGCGCTTACCCCGCCATCATCACGCGGCCGGGGCGCGAGGCCGGCGCCACCGCTCAGATCGCTGGCGGCGTGCCGGCCATGTGCGACGGCGTCACGCAAGGCAGGCCGGGCATGGAGCTGTCGCTGTTTTCGCGCGATCTGATCGCCATGGCGACCGCCATGTCGCTGTCGCACAACATGTTTGACGCGGTGATTTGCCTGGGCGTGTGCGACAAGATCGTGCCTGGCCTGCTGATCGGGGCCTTGCGGTTCGGCCATCTGCCCGTGTTGTTCCTGCCTGCCGGGCCGATGCCGTCAGGCCTGCCCAACAACGAAAAGGCGCGCGTGCGCCAGCTCCATGCCGAGGGCAAGGTGGGGCGCGACAAACTGCTCGACGCCGAAAGCGCCAGCTATCACAGCCCGGGCACCTGCACGTTTTACGGCACCGCCAATTCCAACCAGATGATGATGGAGCTGATGGGCCTTCACCTGCCCGGCTCCGCCTTCATCAATCCCGGCACGCCCTTGCGCGAGGCGATGGTGAAGGCCACCGCCCGGCGCGCCGCCCAGATCACCGCGCTGGGCCGCGACTACCGGCCTTTGGGCGAGGCGATTGATGCGCGCGCCATCGTCAACGCCATTGTCGGCCTGCACGCCACGGGCGGCTCCACCAATCACACCCTGCACATCTTCGCCATCGCGCGCGCGGCGGGCCTGATCGTCAACTGGGATGATTTTGAAGCGCTCTCCAGGGTGACGCCGCTGCTGGCGAAAATCTATCCCAATGGCCCGGCGGACGTGAACCATTTCCACGCCGCCGGGGGGATGGGATTCCTGGTGCGCGAACTTCTGGGCGCCGGATGGCTGCACGGCGACGTGCTGACCCCGGGCGCTGACAGCCTGGCCGATTTCGCACGCGAGCCGGTCCTGGACGGGGACACCCTGAGCTGGCGCGATGCGCCGGAGACGAGCCTCGATACCGACGTGCTGCGCCCGTTTGATCACCCGGTCGCCAATGATGGCGGCTTGCGCGTCGTGTCCGGCGTGCTGGGCCGCGGGGTCATCAAGGTCTCCGCCGTGAAACCTGAACACCGCAGAGTCACCGCGCCGGCGCTGGTGTTCGACACCCAGGACGGCCTCCTGGCCGCTTTCAAGGCGGGCGAGCTGGAGCGGGACTTTGTCGCCGTGGTCCGGTTTCAGGGCCCCAGGGCGAACGGCATGCCCGAGCTTCACAAGCTGACCCCGACGCTGGGCGTGCTGCAGGATCGCGGCTTCAAGGTGGCGCTGGTCACGGACGGACGGATGTCAGGCGCGTCGGGCAAGGTCCCTGCCGCCATTCATGTCTGCCCCGAGGCGCTTGAGGGCGGTCCCATCGCACGCGTGCGCGACGGCGATCTGATCACCGTCGATGCGGACAAGGGCGTGCTGACCCTGGCGCGCGATGACGAGGCTGCGGCGCTGGCCAGCCGCCCGGCCGCCGTCTGCGATCTGACGTCCAGCCATCGCGGGCTTGGGCGGGAGCTGTTCGCCGGGTTCCGGATGATCGCCAGCAGCGCCGAGGAAGGCGCGCTCTCCATTCCCGGCCTGTGTGAGCCTGACCCCGTCCCGTCCGCTGCGGAGCCCGTATCATGACCAGCCAGCCGGCCTTGCAGGACATCATCGACGCCGCCAGCGTGATCCCGGTGCTCGCCGTCAAGCGCATGGACGATGCGGCCGCGCTGGCGCGCGCGCTGGCCGATGGCGGACTGCGCGTCATCGAGCTGACCTTGCGCACCGATATCGCCCTTGATGCGATGAAAGCCATGCAGGACGCCGCGCCGGACCTGATTGTCGGCATGGGCACGATCCGCACCCCGCAGCAGGCGCGCGCATCTGCCCAAGCCGGAGCCGCCTTCCTGGTGAGCCCCGGCCTGACGCGCCAGCTGGGCGAGGCGATGCTGGAGTCCGGCCTGCCCTGCCTGCCCGGCGTGGCGACAGCCAGCGAGGCTATGGCGGCCGTTGAACAAGGCTTTGAGGTTCTGAAATTCTTTCCCGCCGAACCGGCCGGCGGCATCGCCTATCTCAGAGCGCTGGAGGGCCCTCTGCCCGATATCCGATTCTGCCCGACCGGCTCCATCGGCCGGGACAAAGCGCCGGACTATCTGGCGCTGTCCAATGTGGTGTGTGTGGGCGGCTCCTGGATCGCCACAAGCGCCGACATCGCGGCGGGTGATTGGTCAGCGATTGCGCGCAACGCCGCGGCAGCGGCCGCCATGAAGCGCTAGAGCGTTGTCCGGCCTACTGCGTCGGGCCGCACGCTCTAGCTTTTTGATCTGGAGCACAATTTATCCGAAAACCGGTTCCCACTTTTGCCGATTGCGCTCTGGCGCCATCACGCGCTCGCCAGCTGGACCTGAGTTGGCGTGGAGGCCACGAGACGCAGACTGATTGCGCCATAGGCGCCAAAATCGGCCTTGGACAGGCTGCCGATCACCGCCTCGTGGACGCCGGTGGCTGCGCCGGTGGAGATGAGGTCGCCCGCCTTCAGCTCGATCGCGCGTTTGCGGCACAGCTCGATCAGGAAACACAGGGCGGCGATGGGCCCGCCAGGGATCGCCGCCGCGCTGGCCTCACCCGCGATCTGGCCATCAATCTCAACCCGGGCCGGCAGGTCATCCGGCCTGATATCACGCCAGCCCTCGATGGCCGGGCCTACAATCAGGCCGTTATTGTTGCCAAAATCGCTGACCACCGACATGGGCCCCAGCTCATTGATCCCCGCAAACGGGCTTGAGGCGATCTCCACCCCGACATGCAGGCTCTCCACAATATCCGCCGCAGCCTCGGCTGTGACAGGCACATGGTCCGGCAGGCCGGATTTCAGGCGCAGCACGAACTCCGCCTCGACGGCGGCGAACCCGCCACGAAAGACCGGCATATCAATGACCGCGCCGGAGACATGGGTGAATATCTGCCGCGAGAAGATCGGCCCGGCAAGGCGCTCGGCGCGCGCCTGCGCCCGATATCCAGGCTGGATCAGTCCGATCTTCCAGCCCGCGACGGTGTCCGGCCAGAGCGAGATGGCGCGGTCTTGAACGTCATAGGCCTCGTCCAGACTGGCTGGCAGCGCACCGGGGAAATCCTTCACAGCTGCGCCTTGCGCGCGCGCCGTTGTGAAAGCGTCCGAGATCACCCGGGTATTGGTTGAACCTTCTGCCACGTCGCGTCCTTTGATGTCACCCGAAGGCTGGAACGGCCGGGCCGCGCAGCGCACGGGCGCCCGATCCAGCGGGGGTGATATTTTGCTTTTTGGGGCTTCCGCCGCTGTGATTAACCCGCTAACCTGACCCTAGGTAACCGGTGTCATTACGATCATAGTTACGAACACCGGGCCGGATAGCAAGTCTGTTTTTGCAATCGCGCTTCGCACGGACGGATTTGTCATAAAAAGAATGGCTCAGGTCCAATCATGGGCCGGGTCCGGGAGGAAACGTCATGCGCACGGTATTAGCGGCCCTTCTGGCCGGCTCTCTGATTGCGTCCTGCTCGCAAGACGCCCCTGACAATGGCGCCACTGCATCCGCGACGGCCGCGCAGGACGCGGTCCCGCCGCCCGCAGACGCCTCCACCCGCACCCGCGAAGAGCAAGCCGCGGCGGCGCTCGCCGCCGCCGCGGCCCGGCCCGCCCGTGTTCCGGCCGCCCCCGACATTCCGCCGCTCAGCGAGGAACCGGCGCCGTGGTTCGTTGAACCTGGCGACATCCCCGCCTTTCCCGGCGCGGAAGGATTCGGGCGCTACGCGCTGGGCGGACGCGGCGGACAGGTGTTCAAGGTGACCAATCTGAACGATTCCGGTCCCGGCTCGCTGCGCGAGGCCGTCGAGGCCGAGGGTCCGCGCATCGTCGTGTTCGAGGTGGACGGCATCATCCAGCTGGAAAGCCCGCTGATCATCCGCAATGACTTCATCACGATCGCCGGCCAGAGCGCGCCGGGCGGCGGGATCACGCTGCGCGACTATGACCTCACCATCAACGCCAACCACGTGATCGTGCGCCATATCCGCTCACGCATGGGCAGCGAGTCCGGTCATGAGGATGACGCCATCTCCATCCGCGGCGGCCATCACATTATCGTCGACCATGTCTCGACCAGCTGGGCCATCGACGAAAACCTCTCCGCGTCACAGAGCTTTGATCCCGAACGCGGCGGCAATCATTTGTCCAATGTCACGGTGCAATGGTCGATCATCTCTGAAGGCCTGTATGACGCCGGCCACGAGAAGGGCGACCGGGCCTATGGCAGTCTGATCCGGGGCAGCCATGGCGCGCGCTATTCCTGGCTGAATAATCTGTGGGCCCACAACCATTCGCGCATGCCGCGCGTGGGCAATTACGCCACGCCCTATATGGATCCCGAAGGCGTGCTCTTCGATTTCCGCAATAATGTCTTCTACAATTGGGGGCACGGCGCCGAGACCGATTTCTGGAACTGGACCCCGGCGCGCGACAGCTTCGACTATACCGCCGCGCAAGGCCTGGTGAGCGACATGCTCTATGGGCGCGAGGGGTTTGACTATCACTACGCCGCCGGAACCGATCTCGATCCGGCTTCGGTGGCGCGCTACAACTTCGTCAACAACGCCTACGTCCAGGGACCCCAGACGCTGGGTCCGGTCATTTTCTATATGCGCAATGTGACAGGGCGCGCCTATTTCGAAGGCAATACGGTCGACGGCCAGCTTCTGCCCCAGCTCAACCTGGTGCGCTCGGCGGCGCCTGACCGCACCTTTGTCGACCGCGCCTTTCCGTCAGGCGAGGTCACCACTGTGCCCGCGCAGGAAGCCTATGGGCGCGTTCTGCAACGCGCCGGCGCCTCCTTTTATCGCGATGCTATCGATGCACGCGTCATTGACGAGGTGCGTGGCCGCACCGGCTTCATCCCTGACAGCGCGGACGATGTCGGCGGCTGGGTCGAGGTCACGCAAGGCGAGCCGCGCACAGACTCCAATGGGGACGGCATTCCTGATGACTGGCTGATTGCGCAAGGCATTGACCCGGAGGGCCCCAGCCGCGCCAATGAGGCGGATGAAAGCGGCTATACGCTGATCGAACGCTGGCTCAACAGCCTCGCCGGATAGGGGACAGGTCATGGCAAGGCTGACACGCCGGGCGGTGACAGGCGGGCTAGTGACCGGCGGGGTGCTGGCGGCGTCGGGCTGCGGGGAGATCGCGCGGCCCTTCTTCTCCTCGGACACCCACTCCAGCGATTACCCCACGGTCGAAGCCGTGCGGATGATGAGCGGGCTGCTTGAAGAGCGCTCCGGCGGGCGTTTGTCGATCCGCATCTATTCGGGCGGCCAGCTCGGCTCCGAACGCGACACGCTGGAGCTCACTGTTTTTGGCGGGCTGGACCTCAACCGGGTAAATCTGGCGCCGCTCAACGCCTTTGCGCCGGAAACCGTTATCCTGTCGCTGCCATTCGTGTTCGAATCCGAACCACATATGCGCGCGGCCCTGGATGGCGCGCCGGGACAGGCCGTGCTGGACGCGCTGGAGCCGCACGGGCTGATCGGGCTGTGCTTCTACGATTCCGGGGCGCGCAATTTCTACAACATCCGCCGCCCGATCCGCACCCCTGACGATCTGCGCGGATTGAAGATCCGCGTCCAGAACTCCGACCTCTATGTCTCCATGGTCGAGGGCCTGGGCGCCAACGCCACGCCCATGGACCTGTCCGAGGTCTATCAGGGCCTGATGCAGGGCGTGATCGACGGGGCGGAAAACAACTGGCCGTCTTATGAATCCACCCGCCATTTCGAGACCGCCCCTTTTTACAGCCTCACTGGCCATGTGATGGCGCCTGAAGTGCTGGTGATGAGCGTGCGCAGCTGGCGCAAGCTGAGCGAGGCCGACCAGGCGCTGGTGCAGGCGTGCGCGCGCGAGTCCGTCCCCTACATGCGCGATCTGTGGGATGCGCGTGTGTCAGCGGCGCGCGAGCGCATCATCGCGTCGGGCGTCGAGGTCAATGAAGTGGACGATGTGGGCGCCTTCGCCGATCTGATGCGCCCGGTGTGGGAGCGGTTTGTGCGCAGCCCGGCCCAGCAGCGCCTGCTGGAAGACATCCGCAACATGGCCGGGAGTGAAGACCATGCTTGACCGTTTCGCGATGGCGACGCGCTGGCTGGCGCGCGTGCTGATGTTCATCGGCGGCGCCGGGATCGTGGTGATGACCGCGATCATCGGCTGGCAGGTGTTTGGCCGCTATGTCCTCAACGCCAGTCCCGCCTGGACCGAACAGGCCGCTCTGGTGCTGATGGTCTGGTTTGTCATGTTTGGCGCCGCTGCCGGGGTGCATGAGGGTTTCCACATCCGCATCGGCGTGTTCGTCGAGGCGCTGCCCCTGCGCATCCGCACCGCCTGCCGGGCGCTGGCCCTGCTCATCATCGCCGCGTGCGGCGTGGCGCTGGCGGTGTGGGGAACAGAGCTGGTGATGGCGGTGTGGAGCCATGTGAACCCGACGCTCGGCATCCCGCGCGGCTTCGCCTATCTGCCGCTGCCGGTCAGCGGCGGACTGATCACCCTGTTCGCCGTTGAGCGCCTCGCCGAACTCGCCGCCGGGCGTGAACGCGGCCGCATGGAAGGACGCGTCTGATGGAACTCGCCGTTCTGCTGGGCACGCTGGTCGTGCTGCTGGCCATCGGCGTCCCGGTGGCGTTCGCCCTGCTCGGCGCCACCCTGGTCGCCTTTGCGCTGCTTGATATCCCCGTCATCGTCGCCATCCAGCGCATGGCGTCAGGGATGAGCGTGTTTTCGCTGATGGCGATACCCTTCTTCATATTCGCCGGCGAATTGATGCACCGCGCCGGCATCGCCGAACGGCTTGTGCGCATCGCCGAAGCCGCTTTCGGGCGCTCGCGCGGCGGTCTTGGCCAGGTGGATGGCGGCGCTTCCATGCTGTTCGGCGCGGTGTCAGGCTCGGCGGTGGCCAGCGTGTCCGCGCTGGGCTCGACGCTGATGCCCATGATGAAGGCGAAGGGGTATGACACCGACTACGCGGTGAACGTCACCTCCACCTCCGCGGTGGTGGGCCTTCTCATTCCACCCTCGCACAACATGATCATCTACGCTGCGGCCGCCGGGGTCGGGGTCAGCGTGGGCGAGCTGTTCATCGGCGGCATTATCCCCGGCCTGCTGACCGGCGCGCTTCTGATGTTCGTCGCCTGGCTGGTGGCGGTGAAGCGCAATTATCCGCGCGGCGAGTTTCCCGGCTGGCCGGCGTTTCTGGCGGCCTTTGTGGCGGCCCTGCCCGGCCTGATGACCGCCGTGATCATTGTCGGCGGCATTCTCGGCGGGTTCTTCACCGCGACCGAATCCTCCTCCATCGCGGTGATCTACACACTCATCGTCGCGGTGCTGGTCTATCGCTCCCTGAACTTCAGAGCCTTCCTGGACGCGACGCTGGCGGCGGCGAAAACCACCGCCATGGTGCTGTTCATCATCGGCGCCGCATCGGGCTTCGGATGGGTGCTGGCGATCCTGGAGACGCCGGCCCAGCTGGCCGAGCTGATCCTGTCCGTGACGGACAATCCCATTTTGATCCTGCTGATCATCAATCTGATCCTGCTGGCGCTGGGCACGTTCATGGACATGTCGCCCCTGATCGTGATCACCACGCCGATCTTCCTGCCCATCGCGGTCAGCCTGGGCATTGATCCGGTGCATTTCGGGGTGATCATGATGCTCAATCTGGGGATCGGGCTGGTGACGCCGCCCGTGGGCTCGGTGCTGTTCGTGGGCGCAGCCGTCGGCGGCATGCGCATGGAAGAGACCGTGAAGACGATCTGGCCCTTCTACGGCGCGCTCGTCGCTGCGCTGATGGCCATCACCTATCTGCCCTTCCTGACCATGGGGCTGGTGGCGTTGATGCGCGGCTAGCACCGCGTCCGCCAGCGCGCTGGCGCACCGCCATGCCGACTCCGGCCATCAGGCGCGCGCGCTCAACAGCGCCATGGCGCTCGCCCGGTTCAGCGCCAGCGGGATGTCGTAGAGCACGGCCAGACGCGTCAGCGCTTTCACATCCACATCGTGGGGCTGCGGGCTCATCGGATCGGTGAAGAATATCAGCGCGTCCAGACGCCCTTCGGCGATCATCGCGCCAAGCTGCTGATCCCCGCCCAGCGGACCGCTCTTGAGCGCCGTCACCTGTAGCGCGGGATAAGCCGCGTTCAGCTGTGCGCCGGTGGTGCCCGTGGCGTACAAATCCTTGTCCCCCAGCCAGCTCAGCTGATCACCAACCCAGCTGAGCAGGACCGGTTTGCAGGCGTCATGCGCAACAAGTCCGAGCGATTTCATGACCGGCTCTGGCTCCAGATAAAGAAAACCCCGGACCAGCACGCTGATCCGGGGCCAAGGGGGACCTCAGCTACAAGGAGACATCAGTAGCGGTAGCGGACACCGAACAGGTATTCGCGGCCCGTGTGGTGATAGACCGACACCCGGTTGGAGCTGTCGGCGTACTGGCTGTTGAACTCGTCGGTGAGATTGATTCCGTCGAAGGTCAGCGTCACCCGGTCGGTGAGCTGATACCGGACGGCGGCGTCGACGTTGAACGTGCTTTCCTTGCCCTCTTCGTCATTGCCGTTGCGGCCCGGGAAATTGGTCAGATACGCATCACGCGCATTGACCGAGACCCGCGCGCTCAGACGCTCGTCTTCATAGTAGAGCGTGGCGTTATACGAGTTGCGTGACAGGCCGGTCAGCTGGTTGGTCCCGGCGGCGCCGTAATTCACCTCGGAGTCGACCCAGGTGTAGTTCATCACCGCACCGAACCGGTCAAACGGGGCGGGCAGGAAGTTGAACGGGCGCACCCACTGCACTTCAAACCCGGTGAGGTCGCCGCCCTGACCGTTCACGTTCCGGCTGACATCCACCAGCGGGTCAAGGCCGGCCGCCAGGTCCCCTGCCAGCGGCGTGCCAGCTGCAACAGCCGTGTTGGGCAGGCCGGTCGCACTGTAGGGAATGGTCTCGGTGGCGCGCGCCACAAACGAGCCGATATCCTTGTAGAACAGGGCGATCGCGAACAGCGAGTCATCCTCGAAATACCATTCCGCGCTTACATCGAAATTATTGGCGCGGAAGGGGTCGAGGAAGGGATTGCCATAACTGACCGTATAGGCGGTGCCCGAGACATTGCCGCCCGGCGTCAAAGCACCCAGCGAAGGCCGCGAGATCACCTGGGCGGCGCCGAAGCGCAGCACCATATTGCTGGTCGGCTCGATCGCGAGGTTCAAGCTGGGCAGGGTGTCGGTGTACTCGTTGTCCACCGTCACCTGAACGCCCGAGATAATGCCGGTGGAGCTGGTTTCCGTGCGCACGACCCGCACGCCCAGATCACCGCGCACCGGCATGCCGCCAAGCTCGGAATTGAACGCCATTTGGGCGTAACCGCCCAGATTGTCTTCCTGCACATTGCGGATATTGCCGTTTTGCGGTGTCAGCGGGCGCCCATACAGGCCCACCATCGCGGCGACCGCGGCGACATCCGGGATAGCCCAGCTGGTGACATTGCCCGACGGCATGCCAAGGCCCGAGCCGAAACCGTTCACCTGTGTAGCCATGGCCGCCGTCACCGGAATCCAGTCAGCCGCCGGCAGCAGCAGGTCGCGGCGCGCTTCCCAGCTGTCGAACTCATAGCTCTTCCAGTTCAGGCCAGCACGCAGCGTAATCGTGTCGCTGAAGTCGAACTCGGCGTTGAACTGGGCCGTGTTGTACGAGTTATCGACATAGTTCGGCCGGTCACGCGTCTCGGTCAGCAGGTAGTTGGTGGGGTCATTGACATCAAAACCCCATTCGATCAGCGGCGTACGGCTGTTCCCGCGATAGTCGTACGAGAAGCCGGGCGAATCGAAATTGGTGAACAGGATCGTCGACTGCACCGGGTTGGAGAAGCTTGATTCCGCCATGCCGATGAGGGCGTCCACACGGAAACGGTCCGTGAAGTCATGCGTGATGTTCGCCGTGAACTGCCTGAACTCGGTGGTCAGCTCGTCATACCGGTGCTCGGCATAGATGTCGTTATTGTCGAAGCGGCCAAAGATCAGGTTGTTGTTCGCGTCGATCTCGTAGGCGGTGACTATCTGGGCCGGTTTGCCGACCAGTTGAGGCACGCCGCTGCCGCCCCGGGAGAACGAGAAGTTCTCCAGGAATTGCTCGTTCCGGGTCGCGTCAAAGCGCGAGTACAGCACATCAAACGTGATCTCGGTCACGGCGCTCGGGCGGAATTGCAGCGAGCCGGTAATGCCCAGCCGCTCCTGCTCATGCACCAGGCGGCCATAACGCGGAATCCGCGGATGGAAGGCGTTGTTCACGGCGGTGACATCCGCCGGGGTGGCGCAGGCGGTGCAGCCGCCGAAGCTGTTCGCATTCTGCCAGCGAACCGTGGAGTGGCCCTCTTCAAGCTGGGCGCGGTCTGAATAGGCCAGCGAGATCAGCCAGCCAACCGTGCCAGCCTGGTTCTGATCGGAGATCAGGCCGGTGACACGTGGATTGAACTCTTCGGACAGGTCATTCCATCCGGCCTGCGCGCCGGCGGCGAAGATGAAGCCGCTATAGTCGAACGGGCGCGCGGTGCGCAGATCAACCGTAGCGCCCAGCGAGCCTTCGGCCACCGAGGCGGACTGGGTTTTGCGGATCACCACGGACTGGAAGAGCTCGGACGCGAACGTGTTGAAGTCGAACGAGCGCGAGCGGTTGCCGCCGCCGGACGAGTCCGTGCCGCCGGTGACGCTCAGCGCTTCCATGCCGTTGATGCGCACGCGCGAAAAGTCAGGGCTCAGGCCGCGCACCGTGATCTGGCGCCCCTCGCCGGCGTCACGGTCGATCGCCACGCCGGGCAGGCGCTGGATCGCCTCGGCCAGGTTAAGGTCCGGAAATGCGGCGATATCGTCAGCCACGATGGCGTCGACAACGCCGGTCTCCTCGCGCTTGACCGCGGCCGCAGCCTGCAGCGACGAGCGATAGCCGGTGACTGTGACGGTATCGGTGGGACCGCTCGCTGCGGGGGCCTCGTCCTGGGCCAAAGCCGGCGCGGACGCCATTGCCGCGGACAGGCCGATCGCGGACACGCTGGCGAGCCAGAAACGCGCACGCGCCATTCCGTTGGTTGTAGACATCGTTCTTCCTCCCCTGCGGCAGCCGTTTTCGGCTTGCCTCGAACTTTGTTTCGACTCCCGCCGAACCGTCCATGACACCGGTAGCAATTTTCGTGGCGGCAGAACTCGCCGCGCTGCTTCCCGGCCTGGATGTCACGCCTCGGGGTCCAATCAACTATGGCACGATGATGACACCGGTATCAATACATAGATTCAAAATCTTTATTTGCTGTTTTTAGATATACAATTCAACGCGCTAACCAGCCACCGTCCACTGCTAGGACTGTCCCGTGGACATAGTCGGCGGCGGAAGATGACAGAAAGACAGCCGCGCCGCCCAGATCACCCGGATCGCCCCAACGCCCGGCCGGAATGCGCGCGAGAATCTCTGTATTGCGCTTTTCATCGGCGCGCAGGGCTTCGGTGTTATTGGTCGCAAAATAGCCCGGAGCGATCGCGTTCACATTGATCCCCCGGGCGGCCCATTCATTGGCCAGAAGCTTGGTCAGCCCCGCAACGCCGCTCTTGCTGGCGGTGTAGGAAGCCACGCGAATCCCGCCCTGGAAGGACAGCATGGACGCGATATTGATGATCTTGCCGGGCTTGCCTTCGGCGGCCATGTGGCGGGCTGCCGCCTGGGACAGGAAAAACACCGATTTCAGGTTCACATTCATCACCGAGTCCCAGTCGTCCTCGGTGAACTCCAGCGCGTCATTGCGGCGGATGATTCCGGCGTTGTTGACGAGAATGTCGACGCCGCCGAGCCTGGCGACCGCCTGATCGACGACGCCCTTCACGCAGGACACGTCGCCCAGATCGGCGGTAATTTCCGCAAAGCACCGCCCGGCCGCCTCGACCTGTTCGCCGGTTGCCTGCGCACTGGAACGCCCAACGGCGGCGATATTGGCGCCCGCCTGCGCGAGCGCGACGGCGATGGCCTGGCCCAGGCCCGTATTGGCCCCGGTAACGAGGGCGGTCTTGCCCTCAAGACTGAAAGACGCGGCCATCATCGCCTCACTTGAGCTGGCAGATATCGAGGACATTCATGTCGGTGTAGTCGAGATTCTCCCCGGCCATCGCCCAGATGAAGATGTAGTTGGACACGCCCGAACCCATGTGGATCGACCAGGGCGGCGAGATCACCGCCTCCTTGTCGGACACCACGATGTGGCGGGCATTGTCGGCCTCACCCATGAAGTGGAAGACGCGGCCCTTCTCGCCCAGACCGAAGTAGAAGTAGATCTCCGAGCGCCGGTCATGCAGATGTGGCGGCATGGTGTTCCAGACGCTGCCGGGTTTGAGGATCGTCATGCCCATGAGCAGCTGGGCGGACTGGCAAATGCCCGGCACCACGAACTGATAAATGGTGCGCTGATTGCTCTCCTCCATCGTGCCGCGCTCGAGAGGCGTCGCATCCGCGATGGAGATTTTCTTCACCTCGTAAGCCGCGTGAGCCGGACAGCTGACAATATAGAACTGGGCCGGCTTGTCCGCCGACGCGCTTTCAAACACGACCTCTTTCACCCCCATGGGGATGTAGAGCGCGTCACGCTCGGCCAGCTCATGGCGCTGGCCATCCACAATGATCGCGCCAGCCCCGTCACCGACATTGACTGCTGCCATTTCGCGCCGTTCCAGGAAGGGATGGCCCTTGGCTGATTCCGGTTCGGTCTGGACGGGCAGGGAAACCGGCTTGCCGGCTGGCCAGGCGCCGCCGATGACGAAGCGTTCGTTGTGAGAGTAGACGAGCCGGACCTGGCCTGCCTCGAACAGCCCGTCAGCCAGATAGCGATTGCGCAGATCATCATTGCTGGCGCCGTCCATCATGTCGGGATGGGTCGCCTGAAGGGTCTTGTTGAACATGATTGATGCCTCCGTTTTAGGCTGATTTCAGGGAATTGCGGGTGTCGCCATAGTCCGGCTCGTCCAGCCGGTAGGCGGATTTGGCGAGGTTATAGGCGAGGTCCTGCGCCAGCTCGGCCGCCTCATCAAGGTCAAGCCGATGCTCGGCGACGAGCCGCGCCAGGAAGCTGCAATCGACACGGCGCGACACGTCATGGCGCGCCGGGATCGACAGGAAGGCGCGGGTATCGTCGTTGAAACCGACCGTGTTGTAGAAGCCCGCCGTCTCGGTGGTCTGCTCACGGAAACGGCGCATGCCTTCCGGGCTGTCATGAAACCACCAGGCAGGGCCGAGCCTGAGCACCGGGTAATGCCCCGCGAGCGGCGCCAGCTCGCGTGCATAGGCGCTTTCATCCAGCGTAAACACGATGATGGCGAGCCGGGGGTCATTGCCGAACCGGTCCAGCAGCGGCTTCAGCGCGCGCACATAGTCGGTGCGGGTGGGGATGTCCGCCCCCCTGTCGCGCCCATGACTGGCGTGAAGGCCTGCATTGTGATTGCGAAATGATCCGGGATGGATCTGCATGACCAGACCATCATCAAGGCTCATCCGCGCCATTTCAGTCAGCATCTGGGCGCGGAACAGCTCGGCCTCGGCTGCGTCCGCTTCACCGCGCACCACCTTGGCGAACAACGCTTCAGCGCCGGCTTTGGACAGATCGGCTGTGGCCGCCGTGGGGTGGCCATGATCGGTTGCGGTCGCACCGGCGGCCTGAAACTCACCCCGGCGCACACGGTGGGCTTCCAGATAGCCACGCCAGCTGAACACGTCCTCATTGGTGATCTCGCCGAACGCCTCCAGAGCGTCGGCAAAGCCGTCAAACTCCGCGGCGATGACGGCGTCAGGCCGGTAGGTGGTGATGACGCGCCCGCCCCAGCCGGAGGCGGCGATGGCATGATGATGGTCAAGCGCATCGACCGGGGATTCGGTCGTAGCCAGAAGCTCGATCCCAAACCGGTCAAACAGGGCGCGCGGCCGGAAGGCCGGGGTCTTCAGCGCATTGTCGATCACATCGTAATAATGGTCCGCCGTCTGGGCGCTGAGCCGCACATCAAGGCCGAACACGTCCACAAAGACATGGTTGAGCCACATCGCCGACGGCGTGCCGCGAAACAGGTGGAAATGGCCGGCGAATGTCCGCCACGCCTCGCGGGGATCGGTGTCAGGCCCGCCAGCGCGTGAAGAGACCCCCAGCGCCTCCAGCGTCACGCCCTGACTGTAGAGCATGCGGTAGAGATAATGATCCGGCGCCAGCAACAGCTCGGTCGGGTCGCCAAAAGGCGCGTTCAGCGAAAACCATGACGGGTCTGTATGGCCATGGGGGCTGATGATCGGCAGATCGCGCACGGACTTGTACAGATCGCGCGCAATGGCGCGGGTCGCCGGATCAGCGGGCAATAACCGGTCTGGATTCAGCGTCAGCGGCTGATGGGCCATGGCGTTCCTCCCCGGTCATCTTGTGTTTCGCACCGGCGCCGGATGCATCTTTGGTAACCGGTGTCATGCGTGATTTCAAGGCCGCACGCCGCGTGGCGCCGCCCGCCTCAGCCTGGCGTGTTGGTGGACTCGCGAACCGCAAGGCCGGGCCGCACCAGCGGGTTCCGGCTGCGCCGCTCGCCCTCCGGCCTCGCCAGATCGATCAGCTTTTCAGCGGCGAACCGGCCCATGTCCTTGATCGGCAGCTTCACAGAAGTCAGCGGCGGCCACAGGCGCGCAGCGATCGGGCTGTCGTCAAAGCCGACGACTGACAGCGCATCGGGGATGGCCACGCCTGCGTCTCGGGCCGCGGTGTAGACGCCAGCCGCCATCTCGTCATTGCCTGTAAAAATGGCGGTAGGCGGTTCGTCCATGGCCAACAGCTTGCGCGCGCAATCGACACCGGAATCAAAGGTATAGGCGCCTTCGACCACATAGCGGTCCTGCAGCGCGATGCCATTTTCAGCCAGACCTTCAGCCAGGCCGCGCCGGCGCTCATATGAGGAGCGGAAGCTGGGCGGGCCGCTGATGAACGCGACGCGGGAATGGCCCAGAGCCGCCAGATGACGGGCCGCCTCGGCGGCGCCCTCAGAGTCGTGGGTGACGATCATGCGCTCGGCCTCGTCCAGCGAAACCGACGCGACACGCACATAAGGGCAGTCCAGCTCACGCAAAATCGCCACAAGATCATCGTCCTCGGAGACTGACGGCGTCAGCACCACGCCGAACAGTTTTAGCTGCTCGACGAAGGACCGGACCTTTTCAAGGAAGCCGGGATCGGACCGGTTGCACGGGTGCACCACCAGCTCAAAACCGGAATCCCGGACGGCTTCCAGAATGCCCTGCTGGACATTGACCACATATTGCGGGTTCGGATTGTCGTAGATCATGCCGATCAGGAAGGAGCGGCGGAACGCCAGCCCGCGCGCCTGCGGGTCCGGGCGGTAGCCCAGCTCCTTCATGATGGCGCGGATCTTGTCGCGGGTTTCGACTTTGACGAACGGAGAATCGTTGATCACCCGGCTGATCGTCTTTTTTGAGACGCCGGCCAGCCGGGCGATATCATTGATCGTCGCGCGCTTGCGAAGGGCGCCGGCGCGACCGGCGTCGCCAGCATCGTCACGGTAGATCGGGCGTCTGCTCGTCATCTGAAAACCCTGAACAAATCGGCGCGCAGCACCTTTGTGACAGCCATAGCACGGAGCGCCAGCCTTGCGGCAAGCCGCTTGTGGCGGCGTGATATGGCGTTGGCGGCTGTGCTGATCTAGAACCTTGCACAGGATGACACCGGTTTCCTGCATGCGAGACAAGAGGAGGCGGCGCTGTTAGGCGAGACGCAAAACCCGGAAGGGCTCAGCCTGTTCCAAGTATCGCCACGCGACAATGTGGCGATTGCGCTGCGTGATGTCAGCGCCGGTGAAACTGTGGCAGCAGCCGGTCAGATCCTGACGCTCAAAGGCGCGGTTCCGCGCGGCCACAAGATCGCGCTGGAGCCTGTCAAAACAGGCGGTTACGTCATCCGATACGGCTGGCCGATCGGCCGGGCGATGTGTGAAATCGCGCCGGGCGATCATGTGCATTCGCATAATCTGGCGACGGCGCTGACGCCTGACAGCGCGCTCATCTATGCGCCGGATACAGCCCCCGCCGCACAGGCTTCACCGGCGGCGCAGCGTACCTTCGCCGGTTATCACCGCACCGATGGGCGGGTCGGAATCCGCAATGAAATCTGGATCATAGCAACAGTGGGATGCGTCGCCCGCACTGCCCAGCGCATCGCGGCGGAAGCTACGCGGCGCCATGCCGGCGATGTGGACGGGGTGCACGCTATCACCCATCCGTTCGGATGTTCGCAGCGGGGGGATGATCTGGAGGGCACCCGTGCGATCCTGGCTGCACTGGCGAGCCATCCCAATGCGGGCGGTGTTTTGATCGTCGGATTGGGCTGTGAATCCAATCAGATAGACGCGCTGCTGGAGGCCGCGCCGGGTCTCGATCCGGCTAGGGTGCGCACGCTTCGGGCGCAGGCCGATGGCGACGAGCTGGAGGCCGGGCTGGCGCTGACGGCCGAACTGGCGGGGATAGCGGCTCGGGACAGGCGCACCCCCTGCCCTGTCAGCGCTTTGAAAATAGGGGTGAAATGCGGCGGATCGGACGGGTTTTCGGGGCTCACAGCCAACCCTCTGGCCGGGCGGATGACGGACCTTGTCACGGCGGCGGGCGGGACCAGCCTGATCACCGAAATCCCCGAAATGTTCGGCGCCGAGCACCTGCTTTTGAACCGCGCTGTGAGCGAGGATATCTTCAACGCCGGCGCCGACCTCATCACCCGCTTCAAGCGCTATTTTACTGATCATCATCAACCGGTTCACGAAAACCCGTCGCCGGGAAACATCGCCGGCGGCATCACCACGCTGGAGGAAAAGTCCCTCGGCGCGGTGCAGAAAGCCGGCCAAGCGGCGCTGACATCTGTCATCGGGTATGGGCAGGCGGCGGACACGCCGGGCCTCACTCTGCTGGAAGCGCCCGGAAATGACGCGGTATCCTCCACGGCGCTGGCGGCGGCGGGGGCGCATATCATTGTTTTTACAACAGGACGCGGCACGCCGCTGGGCTTTCCTGCCCCCACTTTGAAACTCGCATCGAACAGCGATCTGGCGCACCGGAAGGCGCACTGGATCGATTTTGATGCGGGGACAATTATAGAGGGCGAGCCCTTGGAGGCCGCCTCTGTCCGCCTGTTCGAGCTGTTGCTGGCGACCGCGTCGGGCGCACGAACCCGCAATGAAATCAATGATGAACGCGAGATCGCCATCTGGAAGCGGGGGGTGACGCTATGAGCGCGCGCCTGACGCCGGAGAGCCTGATAACCTTGCCCGCTTATATCGCGCGGCCCGCCTATGACCGCACCCGGATCCAGACCGGCATCGCCCATATCGGACCGGGCGCATTTCACCGCGCCCACCAGGCGCAACTCATTGATGATATTCTGGAAACCGACCCGCGCTGGGGCATTGACGTCATCGCCCTGCGTAGCCGCGAGACCCTTGATGCGCTGCGCGCGCAAGGCGGATTGTTCACGCTGAAGCGTCTCCAGACGGAGACACAAACACGCGTGATCGGGTCCATAAGGCGCGCTTTCGGGTCACAGCAGGACCCTGAGGGGACAATAATGGCCCTCTCCGGTCCGCAAACCCGGCTGATCACCTTGACCATCACCGAAAAGGGCTATTGCCTGGCGCCGGACGGCGCGCTCGACCTGAGCCATCACGACATTATCCACGACCTCGCCCATCCGGCCGCGCCGCGCAGCGCGCCGGGCTGGCTGGCAGCGGCGCTGGCCCGTCGCAAGGCGTCGGGCGCCGGGGCGCCGGTGATTTTGAGCTGCGATAATCTGGAGGATAACGGGCGCAAGCTGGCGCAAGCCGTCATCACGCTCGCCCGCCAGACCGACCCTGGCCTGGCCGGCTGGATCGAGGCCCGGGTGCTGTTCCCGCGCTCCATGGTGGATTCCATCACCCCGGCCAGCGATGCGGCGTTTCTGGACCGGATCGAAGCCGAGCTGGGCGTGCGCGATGAGGCGGCGGTGCAGCGCGAGGCGTTCACGTCCTGGGTCATCGAGGCCGCCGACGCCGAGCCGCTGCATGTGCTGGGGCGGGCCGGCGCGGTGCTGACGTCAGATGTGGAGGGCCATGCCCTCGTCAAATTGCGCGTTCTCAACGGCGCCCATTCGGCGCTGGCCTGGACGGGGCTCGCCATGGGTCACGCCAGCGTGGCCGGCGCCATGGCCGATGAATGGCTGCGCGGCGAGACCGAAGCGCTGATCCGGCGCGAAATCCTGCCGGGTCTCGCCGCGCCCGACGGGCTGGATCTCGAGGCCTACGCCAGCAGCGTGCTTGCGCGCTTTTCCAACCCGGCCATCATCCACCTCCTGTCCCAGATCGCCTGGGACAGTTCGCAGAAACTGCCCGTGCGATTGCTCGGCACTGTGGAAGCCAATCTCGCCGCCGGGCGCCGCGTTGACCGGCTTTCGCGCGCTGTCGCCGCCTGGATGCGCATGATCGTGCGCGCCGCCCGCAACAAGACTGCCCTCACCGATCCGCTGGCGGACCAGCTGACCGCCACCGGGCTCAGATGTACGGACGATCCGGAGGCGGACACGGCCCGCTTCCTGGCCCTGCAATCGGTGTTCAGCGCCAGGCTGGCGCAACACCCGGTCTTTCGCGCCGCCCTGTCGCGCGGCTATCGTGACGCAATCGCTCTGGAGCGCGGCGCGCGGCCGGCCCTTGAGCTGAACGGAGCCTGATCCATGACCGCACTCAATGCCGCCGTGTTCGGCGAAGTCCTGCTCCGCCTGACCGCGCCGGGGCGCGAAGCCCTGCTGCAATCGGGGCGGCTGGAGGCCTGGTTTGGCGGGGCGGAGGCTAATGTGGCCGCCGGGCTGGCGTCGCTGGGCCATGAAGCGCGCATCATCACCGCCCTGCCGGGCAACACGATCGGCCAGGGGTGCCTGGGCGAGCTGCGCCGCAACGGGCTGGACACGCGCCATGTGCTGCGCGGCGAGGGGCGGATGGGGCTGTATTTTCATACCAGCGGCGCCATGCGGCGGCCCGCCGAGATCGTCTATGACCGCGCCCATTCGGCTTTCTGCCACACCGCGCCGGAGCGCTGGGACTGGGGCCGCGCGCTGGACGGCGTGAGCTGGCTGCATCTGTCGGGCATCACCCCGGCCCTGGGCGCAGGCCCCGCCCGCGCCGCCCTCGACGCGGCCAGCGCCGCCCGGGCGCGCGGCGCGCAGGTCTCCTTCGACGTCAATTACCGGCCCATGCTGTGGGGCGGGCGCGAGGGCGAGGCGGCGCAGGTGCTGCGCACCCTCGCCGCCCATGTGACGCTGCTATTCGCCAGCGCAGGTGATCTGGCGCGCATGGTGGAGTTTGAAGCCGGCCCGGACCCGGATCTGAGCCTCGCCGCCGGCGCCAAGGCCGCCTTCGCGGCCTTTCCTGACCTTGCCCATATCGCCACGACCTTCCGCGTTTCGCGCGGCACGCTGGACCAGACCCTCTCCGCCCGCCTGATCAGCCGCGACGGCGTGACCGATGCGGGGCCCGAGCTCATGGACGGCATTGTGGAGCGCATTGGCGGCGGCGACGCCTTCGCCGCCGGCCTGATCGACGGCCTCGCCCGCGGCGGCGCCCGCGAAACCGCGCTGGCCGACGCCCTCACCCTTATGGCCGTCAAACACTCCATGCCCGGCGACCAGTGCAAGGTCCGCCGCGAAGACATAGCCGCCTGGCGCGAGGGGCGGGATTTGAAGCGATAGGGGGCAGGCGGGTCAGGCCAGCGTGAATTGCGTATTGAAACTGTTTTGCTTGCAGGGTCACTCCCGCGCACGCCACACGACAGTGTCTCCAGCTGACACGCCCGAGCGGAGCGCCACACGGTTCGGCCCGACGGCTTCAAGCTCTACACGCACCCGGCGAACCGGCGCGCCCGGCGCGGCGCGCACCCGCACCCAGGCATCCGATGGCGCGCCCTCCACCGCCTCGGACGGAATGACCAGCGCCGCGTCGCTGTGGAAGACCACGACCTGTATGTCAGCGGTCATACCGATGCGCACGGCGGACGAGCCCGCCTGCGGCGGCGGGTCGAGACGCGCAACAGCTGCAAACGCTGCGTTCTGGCCGCTCGAGCCCGGTTCGGCCTGACCGGAGATACGCGTCAGGCTTCCGCTCAACACCACGCCGGGAAAGCCCGGCCCTGTGACGCGCACAGGCGCACCGGGCGCCAGCGCATTCACGTCCGCTTCGTCCAGCTGGAAGCTCACATTCAGGCCATCGGGCCGGGCAATGAGCAGGAGCGACCGCCCGCGGGTCACATAGGCGCCCGCCCGAAGCTCCGGGCCGGTTTCGGCTTCCTTGCCGGGGGGACGCACGACCACGCCCGCCACTGGCGCCCGCAGGACCGCACGCGCCAGGTCCGCCTCGATCCGGTCCAGTCGTTCGCGCGCCAGATCCAGCTCCAGCAGGGCGATCCGGCGGCGCGCGCCCTCGCCGCGTTGCCGGGTCGCTTCAAGCTGCTCTCGCGCCTGTGCGCGCTGCCTGCGCAGATCGCCGCGCCGCTGGACCAGCCCCTCAAACTCGATGCGCGGCACAAGCCCGCGTTCCAGCAGGCTTTCGGTCTCACCCAACCGGCGCTCCAGATCGGCCAGCGCGGCCTCGGCGCTGGCCACGTCGCGGCGCGCGCGCGACATCTCCAGCCCATCCGCCCAGGCGAGCAATTGCCCGGCTTCGGCCTGCGCACGCAAAAGCGCGGCCTCGGCCTCGACCCGTTCACGCTCCAGCTCGAACGGATTGAGGCTGACCAGGGGCTCGCCTTCCATCACCCGGTCGCCAAAACCCGCATGGACGGCGGTGATCACACCGTCGAAGGGCGCCAGCAATTCGGCGTGCTCACCGGGTCCGATGCGTCCCGTGAAGCCAAGCGTGACCTCGAAGCTCTGCGGCTCAACGACCAGCGTGCGCTCCGCCCCGGGCGGGCCGGCGCCTTCGCCGGGACCGCATCCGGGCGAGAGACTGAGCAGGATGACCCCCGCGATCAGGGGTCCAGCGTGATGCGCCATGTTTCGAGCGTGCTCCCGATCTGCTGGTCAACCGCTGTCAGTGCGTTGAGGTAGTCGATCTGCGCCGTCAGCAGCTGAATGTCGGCAGCGCGCAAATCGGTCTGGAGCGACAGGATTTCGAAATTCGAGGTTCGGCCCACCTGGAGCTTCTCCTGCTCCAGCTCCAACGCCCGTTCGGCCAGGTCCCGGGCGCGGCCGGCGGTTTCCAGCTGGCGCCAGCGCGCCTCCACCTGCTGGACCGCATCGCGCACCTGGATCTCCACGGCCTGAGCCAGATCGGCCGAGCGCAGTTCGGCCAGCTCCAGATTGGTCCGCGCGCGCAGTTCGCCCTGTTCTGCGCTCACATCTCCCAAGGGGATTTCAACCCGGACGCCGGCGGTGACGTCCGTCTCATCTCCGAAGGTTCGCCCCATTCCCCGCTCAGCGCCGCGCCGGGTCACCGTCCCGAACAGCGAAACGTCCCAGCGGCGCCGGTCGCGAGCCAGCACCAGCGCCTGGCGCGCCTGCTCCACGGCGATGGCCTGAGCGAGCGCGTCCACGCGGCTGTTGAGCGCCAGAGCCACCGCCCGCTCCACGTCCACGGGTACGCGCCGGGCCTCCACAGGGCCGGCGGCGTGAACATTCGTGCGCGGGTCCAGCGCCAGCAGGCGTGACAGGCCGAGCTGGGCGCTGGTGCGGCTCTGGATGGTTTGCAACAAGGCGACTTCCTGAGCGGCGACAGCGGACTCCGTCTGCACAATGTCGGCCGCAGCCATGCGTCCAGCCTCCACAAGGGTCCGGTTACTTTCGAGCAGAATCCGAGTGCGTTGGAGTGAGAGCTCGGCCAAACGCACCCTTTCCTGGGCCTGGGCCAGGGCGCGGTGGGCGAAGATGATGCCCGTGATCGTGTCGCCGCCCCCGCCTGGCTTGTGGTCGCCTGTCCGTCCCCGGACACGCCGGCTGGCGCCGAACCAGCCGCAGGTGCGGGCGCGTGCGGGCGCCGAGACCGGCGCCCGCCCGTCATTCCGTCAGAACGATGTACGAATGCTCAGACCCCAGATCCGCGGATCCAGGGTGAACACATTGGTCGACAGACCCGTGTCATCGCTATTGGTGAAGGCGCCCACGATGGGCGCATCGTCCAGGGCGTTCCTGACATAACCCTGGATGACGAGGCCATCGCGCGGCCGCGCCAGGGTCACAGTGAGGTTGAGATTGTCCCAGGCCTCCAGCCGGTCGTAATCGGTGTTGTAGACGCGGAAATAGCTTTCGCCCTGCCAGAAATAGTCCACCCGCGGCGTCATCTCCCAACCGTTGAAACGGAAGGTGTACTGGGCGCCGATATTGACGGTCCAGTTGGGCGCGTTGGGCAGTTCGTTCCCGCTCAGATCGGTCTCGAACCCGCGCCCGCCATTGGGCGCCTCGGTGAACGGGTCATAGGTGAAACCGTAAAACTGCCAGAACGGAAGCGTGGTGTTGAAGTTCGGATCGAAACTGCCATAGCGGTAGGCGCCGCCGCACAGCGCCGTCAGAGCGCCGGAGGTGATGTTCGCCGGAAACATCGCCCCCATCTGCAGGATGGTTTCGACATGCTCTGTCGGGGCAATGCAGTTCGACGGCACCTGGACCCAGGGACGCAGCAAGGTCCAGCCGTCTTGGCCCGCCGTGCGGTTCATGACGTCGATCGACCCCTGCCCATCGGCGATCCGGGTGTTGAGATAGCCGATATTCCCGTCGACCTGGAAATCGGGCGCCGGGCGGAACATGGCTTCCAGTTCCAGTCCCCAGATCCGGGCGTCGAAATTCTCGTTCAGCGAGATTCGATCGACGATCTGGGAGACCTGATAGTCTTCATACTCGTACCAGAAGCCCGTGAGGTTCAGCGTGCCGCGGCCGTTGGCGAACGTGTTCTTCGCGCCAATCTCGAACGCGTCGACATATTCCGGCTCGAATGTCCCCTCCAGGGGCTGGTACTGAATAACGTCGGGATTGATCTCGGCCCGCGGCGGGTTTGTGCCGCCGCCCTTGTAGCCGCGGGAGTAGGAGGCGTAGACGAGCGTACTATCGGTAAACGCGAGGTTCGGCATCCAGTCGACCACCGCCCGGCCGGTCAGGGCCCGCCAGCCCAGTTCGACATCGGGATCGGCCTGGTAGCCCCGGCGGGAATACCCGCCCGACAACTCCCCGGCCCGCCATCAATCTGAGCGCCCAGCAGGAGCTGGCTGGGATAGGGGGTCGAGGTCTTCCGGTCGTCAGTATAGCGCAGGCCCAGGGTCAGGCGCAGCTCGGGGCTGATCTCCCAATACCCCTCGCCGAACGCAGCCCAAGAGCGTGTTTCGACAACATTCAGGCTCCGGAAATAATTGTGCCCGTCCCCGGCGAGGTTGTCGATGGAGGTGGGATCGACATAGACGCATTCGGTAAACACCGGCGATGGCGCCGCGATCCCGCCATAATAGTTTTCGTCGCACAGGGCGGTCGGGGTCGTCACCGGGTACACCTGGTCATTATAGTTGTACTCCGCCATCGCCGTGAAGAGATTGCTGAAGACGAAATAGTCGTCCTGCGACTCAAAGCGGAGATAGTTGGCCCCGAGGCTGAAATTGAATCCGTGGTCGAAACTCGATTGGAGGCGGAGCTCCTGATACCATTGCGAGTTGTCGGACCGGCTGAGATCGGCGGACAGCATGCGCGAGGACGGGCCGAGCTGCGGGTCTGTGTAGATCCCGCCAGGTGCGAACGGGGACGGGGCCGGGTTTCCACCGGCGTCGAGGCTTTGGCTGGTGTCCGGAAAGATCGGGTCGGACAGGAAACGGCCATAGTCCTGGGTCGACCAGTAGGAGTCCGTGGTGTAGGCCGTCTGCGAATAAAGGGTGAGATTGTCTGTCAGCTCGAGCGCCAGGTTGAGCTGGAAGACGTCGTTTTCGGCCCTGAAACGCGGGTCTATCGCGGCATTGATCTCGCGCATGTCGCGGGACACCACGGCGCCGGCGAACGGATCCTGGCCCAGCGCAGGCGCACGCATCAGATCGCCGTTTGCATCAAAGCCATGCGTCATGAAAAGGCTGGCCGCGCGCACGATCGTCAGCGAGCCGCCATTGGGCGCGTTGTAGGCGGCATCCGCATACAGAGACCCCGGCAGGCAGCCCTGGCTGAACTGATCCTGGAGCACCGTGCCGATCTCCAACCCGGCGACGGTCCCGGCGGGAACCGGCGTGCCGCCAATCTGTGTTGAGCCCGGATCCGTGGTGCACAATTGCTTGCCGGTGCGCGACCGGCTGTCATCCTCTTCGAAATGCTCCCAGATCAGATTCGCGCTGAACCGGTCATTGGGTCGCCAGAGCGCAGAGACCCGGGTCGACCACAAATCGCGATCATTCACGTGACGGTCCGAATAGAGATTATAGTCGAACCCGTCGCGCCGGGTCGCCGCGCCGGCCAGCCGCACGGCGAACGTGTCGCCGAGCGGAAGGTTGATGAAGCCACGCAGCCGCCGGCTGTCATATCCCCCGATTTCCCCCTCGATCGAGCCCTCGAACAGGCCCGGCTCAGGCAGGTTGGGGATCATGTTCACAACGCCGCCGGTCGCGTTGCGGCCATAGAGCGTGCCTTGAGGTCCGCGCAAAACCTCGACCCGCTGGATGTCGAAATACTCCTGTTCGAACAGCCGGTTCCGGATCAGCGGCGAGTTGTTGAAACTGATCGCCACGGCCGGATCGCTCGACGCCGAAATGGCCTGAGTCCCGATACCGCGGATCGAGAAGTTGTACATTGAGAAATTATTCTTCGAGAAAGCAACGTTCGGGATCGCGCGCAGCAATTCCGACCCCCCCTCGATTCCGCGCATATTCAGGTCGTCAGTGCTGAACGCGGACACCGCGATCGGCACATCCTGAATGTTCTCCTCGCGCTTTTGCGCCGTCACGGTGATCACATCGGAGACCTGCCGCCGATCATCGCCCTGCGGCTCGGGAGCGGTCTGCGCCAGGGCCGTCCCTGTGGCCATACAAAGTGCAATCAAAGACACGCCCGCAGCCAGGCATGCGCGTTCGCTCGCGAAATCTCGCATCGTTGTCCTCCCACTTGCCTGCCTTTCCGGGCCACTCTCTATGGCGGCCTTTGGGAAAGGCGGTTCCCGCCGGGTACTCCGTTTTGCGACAGCGGCGGTTTCTGCCCCGGAACAACCCATCCGACCAGTTACTGACGCAAGTGTCAATACTATTGATATCGATGTCAATAAGGCCGTTTGCAACCGACAGGGGATTTCGGCGTCCGGACTGCAGCGATCTCCCCGCCCGGCCCGGCGCGTCAGGCCGGCGCCGCCTGCCCGGGCTCACTTGTGCTCCTCGGGCGTTCGGGCTAACCACACGCGCCTATCTACAGTGAAGTCATTAGCTCCAAGGTCGACGGATAAACCTGCCAAGCGGCGGCGGCGAACGCCTGAACAGGCGCGCGAAGAAGCGCTGGCCGCAGCGCGCAGCCTGCTGCTCGCAGGCGGCCCTGACGCGGTGACCCTCGCGGCCGTGGCCCAGAAGATCGGCGTCACGCACGCCAACCTCATCCACCATTTCGGATCAGCCGCCGACCTCCAGGCCGCGCTGATGGGATCCATGGTCAGCGATCTTCGCCAGGCGCTCGACGCAGCGGTGGCCCGCTTGCGAACGGACGAAGGCGCGCCGCTGGAGCTGGTGGGCGCAGCCTTCGACGCCTTCGGAGAGGGCGGCGCCGGGCGGCTCGCCGCCTGGATCGTCACCACCGACAACCCTTCCCGCCTGGAGCCGGTGCGGCAGGCTGTTATCGATCTGGTCGATGCCGTCGACGACACGCTGGGGCACGCCCCCCAGCTGCCGCGCGAACAGATCAAGGCCGCCGTGCTGCTGATCGCCATCAGCGCCTTCGGCGATGCGCTGATCGGCCCGGCGCTGCGTGACATGCTTGGCCAGGACGAGAACGCAGGCCGCCGCATCGTCGCCGACCTCCTGCCCGCTTTCCTGGAAAAGCCGAAGGGCGGTCTCTGACCGCCGCCGCCACGATGTCATCCGGCCCGCGTCCAGATGCGCGTTCTGCACACAAAGGCCACGCAGCCCTTCACCTCCAGTCGCCCATCCTCGCGCAGACGGAGCACGCCATTGCGGGCCCCGTCGCCTGTTTGCGGGTCATATACCGGTCCGCCGCGCCATTGGGCCGGCCCGCCCGAAAAATCGCGCAGGACAACCAGGCCAAGCAGCGGCCGGTCACGTAGGGAACGGTCGGGATTGCGCACGTCGCGCTGATCGGGATCGACGCGCAAGGCGGCAGCGTCGGCGAGCCGTCCGCAAAGATCCGCGCCGCAATGATAGATCTCGACCTGCCCGCCGCCGGAGCCCGTGTCCCAGAGACCGGTGATGTCCGGCGTGTCCGGCGGCGGCGGCGAACCGGCGGCGGCCACCACCGAGACCGCTGCGGCGAGAAGCACACATATATTCATTCTGCGGGCGCCTTTGCGCCGGACGTGTTGAGCGAGGCGAGCGCCCCGGCCACAAGATCACGATCATCCTTGTGCCACGGATGGAAGCCTGGCCGCATGTAGCCGATTGCGCCCTGGACCAGCAGCCGCATCGGACCCGGCCTGCCATAGAGATAACCCAGCAGCTTCGCCCAGGCGCCCAACGTGTTCTTCCCGTCCTGTTTCAGAAGGTCTGCGGTATTGCGATAGATCACCCAGTGGAAACGCGCCGTCGCCGTGGCCATCACCACGCTGCGCCGGGCCCAGCGGCGCAGCCCGGTGTGATGCCGCGTGACATAGAGCCAGGTGTCGTAGGCGACCGCCTTGTGCTCGATCTCCTCGATCGCGTGCCAGCGCCACAAGCTATGCGCGTCTGAGCTTGCGCCCTTCATGTGCCGGGCGTCGGAGAGCAGGGCGTGGGCGAGCACCGCCGTGAAATGCTCGAGAGCGCAGGTCGCCGCCAGCTGGATCAAGGGCGGGCGCGAACGCGCCCACTCGACGGTCGCCCGCGTGCGCGCCTCAAGCGGCTTGATGTCGTATCCGGCGTCCTCGGCCTGGCGGTTGAAAAGAGCGTGCTCACGCGAATGAATTGATTCTTGATACATGAAGTCGTCGATCTGGCTGCGCAGCGGTTCGGGCGCGCCGTCACGGAAGTGCTTGACCGACGTCATGAAGAATTTCTCCCCGATCGGGAAGGTTGAGGACAGGGCGTTGAAGAAAGCCGTGCGCCCGGGGTCCTCACCAAGCCACCAGCGCGGATGCGCCGCCTCTCGGCCGAACTTCATGTCCCGCCGGTGAATGACGAGATCGGAGGGTGTAACGCGATGGGTCGCCATGGGACAGGTCCTCACAAAGCAATTCACACTTACATGAATGTTAATAGCGACAATTGGCGTTGCTGACAAGAGCCCTGTCAGAGGTGAAGCGCCGTTCCCGGCTTCGCCGCTTGCATCGCGAGGCGAGAAGCTGCTTCAGACTTGGCCCGAGTCCGCCACGCCTGACGCCGGGAAACGGAAGGCGCGCCACCGGTGCGCCTTGTTGTTCATGCGTACAGCGCGGCCCGGCGCGCGGTTGCTCAACCGCCCGATCCGTCGTCACGGCCCGATTGTCGAAGCCTGCGTCTTCCACGGCCCGGCGCGGTGAACCTGGCGGAGGCGAGGCTGATGACGAGCATTTGTATGGACCGGGTCCCTCATGAATGGCGGATCGAGGCTTAGCGCTGTTCCTGCTGCGGGCGGGGTCTCTCCGGCCCCGTATGCCCGCCGGGCCTGATCCAGTTGTAGAGAAAGCGGGGCATCGTCAGCGGCGCGCCGTCGACGCCTTCAACGATGGCGTCGTGCAACACCCAGCGCACGGCGGCGTTGTCGCCGCCTTCATAAGTGTTCACCACGCCCATGGATTCGCTGATGAACCCGCGCAGCGGCCCGTAGGCGTTTTCCACTGTCGAGGCGGCGGCGAGCCGGGCGACCTGTTCAGCGATCACCGCCCGGGCCTGCGCTTCCAGTCCCGGCGAGCGAAGGGTGGCGTCGAACAGCCGCCGCATGGTCCCGGGCCGGTCGGCTTCGTCCCAGCTCAGATCGGCCGACGTATGGTCGAGGAGCGCCAGAAGGCTGGACCGCAGCGCCTCAGCGCTGACCGGGGTGGATGACAGATAATCTCCCGAGAAGGGGTCCGGTTGGCTGGAGGGATAGATGTTGAACACCCGCAGGCGCGGAAAGGTCATCTCCACTATCAGGCCGCGCTCTTCGCTATCGACCACGCCGTCAGCCAGAATGTGACGGCGCAGGGCGGTTATCTTGGCCTCGCTCCAGGTGGTTCGCCCGTCGCTCCGGAGAATTTGCTCCAGCACATCGTAGAACGCCTGGCCGACCGGGACCCGGCTGTCGGTTGGTCCGTAGAGGCGCTCGTGTTCTTCGATCGCCGCCTCCTCACGGGCGCGCACATTGACGGCGGCGCGTTCGTTCGCAGAAACATTGCACGCGGCCTGCAGCCCCAGTTCACAGGCGCGGTCGCGATAGGTCCGGCCCGCCATCGCATTGCGGTTCGGGTTGGCGTGATGACCCAGCACCTCGTCGAGCCGGAAGCAGGCCTCCGCGATGGCGTGCTCGTCACAGGCGCGCCGGTAGGCCGCAGCGCCGCCCGCCCAGTTCTCCGGCGTGCGCCGTCCACCGAACATGCCGTCGGGCGCTTGCGCGTTCGCGAGCTTCATACACCCCTCGCCGTCGCCCAGATCGCAGGCGCGGCCATAGGCCCAGAAACGGTCTTGCACCGCTTCTGAGTCACCGAAGAATGTTGATACATTCAGGTCGTCGCCATACGCCTTGCAGGCCTCGATATGATCAAGCTCGCAGGCGCTGCGCAGAGCGATACGTCCGTCGATCCGATTATCGATCTCGAGATACCGCTGCCCCTGCGCAAACAGCGCGCCGGCGTCCTGGGCGAGGGCGGGTGCGGAGGCAATCATGGCGAGGCTGGCGCCGGCGGCGGCGGCAAGACCTGTGAGCGCGGCGGTGCAGCGGATCAGTGTCTCGGGCATGTCCATACTCCTTCATCGATGCGGGGGCGCGCCGCCTCCAGGGACATGCTTGTGTGAGCAAGGCCGCTGCGCCATCCCCTGATCGGGGGGATGGCTCAGGGCTGGAAGCCGAACTGGCGGCGGCAGGCCTGGACGTCCTGGCGCACGGCGTCCGGTGACTGCGCACCGGACTGAACGGCCTGAAGACGGGTCCGCGCCGCCGCGAGGACCTGGTTCTCCAGCTGCAGCTGATCGCCGCCATTGGCGGCGATATGGGCCTGCACAGCCGCTCTCGCCTCGGCGATGGCGCGCGCCTGGAACTGGGGGCCGTCGACTGAGACCAGATAGAGCGCCACGGCGCAGTCCAGCGGGGCCATGGCCGCTGCGGCGCCGGGGTTTCTCGGATGCTCCGCCAGCCGGCGGTAACGCTCGCACCCATCGCTCATCTGATGCTCGTCGCAGGCGCGCTGAAAGGCCGAGATGGCGCCGCGCCAGTTTTCCGGCGTGGACGGGGCGCCGAACAGGCCTGTGGGGTTCAGCAAATCGCCAAGCCCAAGGCAGCCCTCGCCCGAGCCGAGGTCGCAGGCGCGCGTGAACGCCCAGACCACTTGGGGGTTGTTGCGGAGAAAGGCGAATGCATTCTCGTCGACACCCGTGCAACCCCAAACTCCCCGGCAGGCTTGCATATAGCCCTCATCATCGAAGCCGGGGAATCGACGGTCGAGATTACCGGCCATCGAAAGGCACGCCGCAGCATGACCAAGCCGGCAGGCGAGAGCGGCGAAGTTCACTCCCGTGGTGTCGCCTTCAGCGAAGAGCCGCTCGCCCTCGGCATGGAGCGCTTGCCCCGGCGCAGCGTTTCCGTTCGCAGTCAGTTCGGCCGCCAGGCACCCGGCCGCGTCATTGTTGATCGTGCACATGCCCCGATACATGCGGATAGCGATGGCGGTGTCCGCTGGCCCGCCATCCCCCATCGCCCACATTGGGCCTGCCTCCAGGCATCCCCCGTAATGGCCGAGATCGCAGGACTGCGTGAAGCGGTCGCGCGCGTGGCCCGCATCCCCGCTCTCCTGAAACGCCTCGGCTTCCTCAAAGAGGAGATCGGCGCGCTCATCGTCGCTCGTCTGAGCCGCAGACGGTGCGGCGGCGGTGAGCGCCAGCAGGGCGGCGAACAGGATCGGGGATCGTAGGGACGTCATGGTCATGTCGGCGCTCCGCAGGGTTGGCGGTTGTTGGACGTCAACCGTTATGTTCAACGCGCCTGCGTCTCCACCGCCATCCCCTGAACAGGGCACTCAGCGTTCATCCGTCTTCCCATCGGCGACGGAACGAAACGCCCCGTCGCCCCAGATCAGCGCCTGTGCGCAGGGCAGGGCGCCGTAGCCGTCGCAGGCCGTGCCGTGCACCAGCGACAGCCAAACCGGGACATGGCCGATCAGCTCCACCCGGCCCGCGAAACCGCCCGTAGTATGCTCATCCCAGCCGCCTTGCGCGTTGGAGACGTAAATCCGCACCGGCGAGCCGCCCGTGCCCGCCCACAGCGCCAGCGAGTCGCCGCAATAGACTTTGGACTGGTCGAGAACCGGATCGATGACGCCGTCGAGATTGAAGTCCGCGGCGATGATCACCTCCTGCGGGTCATAATTGAGCGCGCGGTTCATGTCCGCGCGGCATTCGTGCGCCAGCGCGGCGAGCCGAGCGTTCACCGCGGCTTGCGCCGGCCCCTGCCAGGGCTCGAAATCGGGGGACTGGGCGGACGCAGGCGCTGCAGCCCCAGCGGGCTGCCCGGCTGCGGACAGGGCGAGAGCCGCAAGGGCGAGGCGGAGTCCAGCGGTCATGGCCGGCTCGTGAGCGGTGCGTCACAGCCGCGCAAATCGCCGAGATCACAGGCGCGCCGGAAAGCCTCAGCGATCTCGTTGGCGCGTAACGAGCCGTAGGACTCACGCATCACCACACCCAGCACATAGCATCCGGCGGGGTGGTCCCAGTCGCAGGCCTTCTGGAGCGGCGCCAATGCGTCGACCGGCGCGCGCTCGCCGCCCTGGCCGCGGATCATCATGACCGCGTAGTCGTAGCAGGCGTGCGGCTCGTCCGCCTCCCAGGCGATGTTGAACGCGGCGCGCGCGCCGGCCGGGTCCGCCGCGCCGCCCTCGCCATTCAGACGCATCACGGCCAGGGGATGGCAGGCGCCCACACCTACGCCCCCCGCATCGCAGGCGCTTGTCAGCATGGTGCGCGCCCGCGCGGCGTCCGCCGGCCCGCCTTCGCCTGCGGCCAGCATGAGGGCGAGATCCACACAGCCGGTCACCGAGCCGCCATTGCAAGCCGTTTCGAAGGCGGTGCGCGCCGCCGCGTGATCGCCGCGCACATGGGCGGTGACGCCTTGGCGGTAAGCCTCGGCGGCGGCAGGCGGGACCACGGGTCCGCTTTGGGCGCCTGCTGGCGCAGCGGTGAGCAGGGACGCGGCCATTGTCAGGACGGCGAAAGCCGGCAGCAGCGTTGTGAGCGGGAAGCAAGCAGGGCGGCATGCGGTCATTGCGGGAAATCCTCATCAGAATGCGTCCGCGCAGTCTGCCCAAGCCGCGCCGCGCGCACGCTCCCCTGAACAGGGGATGGGACGATTGTAAGGGGCAGGTCAGTGTTGCGCCCGCGCGATGTTCGCGCTGTCGTCTGGCGATGGCTGTGTTGCTTCAAGGAGCCGGTGATGACCCATGCCCTGTCTCGCTTTGCGGTCTGGATGTTCGGGGCGGCTATTGCGGCCGCAGCGGGCGTGGTTCTGGCCGTGCTGTCTCAGCCAGCAGACGCTCAGACGCCCGACCTGCGCCCTCGCCTCGAACAATTATCCGAGCGAAGGCAGGCCTTTGATACCAGGCCAAGCGGTCACGACACCCCGCTGACCTGGAGTGTGAGCGAACAACCCCGTGGATCGCCGGTTTATGCGTTCCGCCATCATCAGGTTTGCGCCCTGACGACCGAACGCCTCGATCGCAATCTTCCGCCGTCCCTGATTTACACTGCTGGCCGGCGTGGCAGACACTTGGCCTTCGTACCGGCGAGAGCGATTTCGGTGTCCGGGCCTCAGCCCGTGCTGATTGAGCACACATCAGGTTTCAACGCACTGGTGTCCATGGAGCCCACCGGCTGGTACCTGATACTGACTTTGACCCCGGAGATGGATGCTCTGATCCGCGACAGTCTGGGCGCTCCCGGCACATTCCGCTTCACCCACATTGACGTCACCACGACTTTGGAGGCGGCGGGGGCGGCAGAGCAGTTTGCGGCGCTGGACGACTGCGAAACCCGGCTGAGCCCCCTTTTCGTCGCTTCAGGGGCGGCGCCCGCCAGCCGGGTGGACCCCGGTATAGAGCAGCTTGTCCGCGAGCGCCGGTGGAATGACGCCATCCTCCTTCTGGCTCACCCGAGCAACCGCAGGCCGCTGTACAATAATTACTTCGTCATTTCACAGCTCATGCGGTCACCGGCGGCGAATGACCGGCTTCTGCGCAGTTCGCTCTATGACAACCGCAATGTGATGTTCGCCGCACACCGCACCGCCCAGCTTGAGAGCCAGGCGGAGGGTGTGGCTGTGGGCGCCTTCGTGGAGGGGATCGTGCAGGAATTTGCGCCCGTCGATCTCGGACCGGCCAGCAGGCTCTATGCCCGCGACGTCGCCCACTGCCGCGCCCAGGGTGGCACGGTGAGGGGCAGTGGCTCGATGCGGACCTGCTGGAGCCACTGATGCAGCTCCGGCTGGGGCCAGATCACCGAACCTTCGCAAAGGACCGGCCATGATCCGCACGCTGGTCATCGCAACCCGTCAAGCGCCGGCGCCCCGCGTGTGACGTGGCTCATGGCTTCGAGCTCGCCGCCTCAATCCGGGGCCAGGCGGGCGCAATCGGCGCCGCAATCCCTGACGATGTGGTTGTGATAAATGCTGTGGGCGCCGATTGCAGCCAGGCCGGTCAGGATGACGGCCAGCCCGATGAGGGCAATGATGCGGATAGGCCGGGGTGAACGCATATCAGACCTCGATTTTTCTTCGGCCGGTGGCCAGAGCGTCTGGTCGTCGTGTGGCGACGCCCTGGGTAGCGGTCTGCTCCGGCTAGCAATTATTCACAAACCGCCATTGCTGGCGCCCGCGTGACTGGGCCTCTATCGACTCGGCGACCCGCCGCAGGCATTCGCTGCGGGCGCGCGACTGGGTGTAGAACTGCTCCATGGTCTGACCCTGACCATAATTGTTCCAGATGCGGCGCATGTTCTCCGCCTCGGCGGCGGCGTTGTGCGACGTCCTCCAGCTGCGCTCCTGATTGCGCAGGGCGCTGCATTGTGCGCCCCGGAACGTGCAGTACACGGCCACGTCGTAGGAAAACGCCTGAAGGCTCGACCGGTCAGGGCCAAAGCGGTCGATATGATCGACGTAGCGGGCCTGGGCGATATTCGGGGCGATGCGCACGATGAGATCTTGCGCGTACTCATAGTCCTGCTCGGCCGAGCGGGTCAGCCAGTCGGCCGCCGCCAGATAGTCGCGCGAAACGCTGAGCCCGTAGGTGTAGATGAAGCCCAGAATATACTGCGCGCTGGCGTCGCCCGCCTCGGCGTTGGGGCGCAGGAGCCGGAGCGCGTCGGCATAACGCTCGGCGTTATAGGCTTCGATCCCTGCGCGCAGGGTCTCGATCCCGGCGACCACTTCGGGCTGGCCGAGCGTGCCGGCGTTGAGCGCGGTCAGCGCCGTGCAGGCCCCGGCCGCGCCTCCATCACACGAGCTGGTGAGCACCTGGCGCGCCCGCGCTGCATCCGTGCTTCCCCCAATTCCATTGGCGAGCACGGTTGCGAGGTTGATGCAGCTCTCTGCCCCCCCGCCGCTGCAGGCCTGCTGGTAGAGAGCGCGGGCGCGCACAGGTTCGGGGGCGCCGCCGCGGCCTTGTTCAAGCAGGATGCCAAGTCCGTTGCAGCCCCCGGCGATGCCGCCGGCGCAGGCCGCCTCGAACGCGATGCGCGCACGCGCGTCATCGGCCGCCCCGCCCTGGGCGTGCATCGCCATATGGCCCTGATTGAAGCATCCCCCCGCATTGCCGAGCTCGCAGGCGCGTCCGAACAGCCAGCGCGCATGCTCGGCGTCCGCGTCGCCGCCGACGCCGTCGCGATGCATGACGCCCACATTGAAGCAGGCGCGATCGTGGCCGAGGGTGCAGGCCCGGCTGAAATGCTGGCGGGTCGCCGCCATGTCCCCGGCCTGATAGGTGCGCGCGCCCTCATTCCAGGCTTGCCGGGCCTGCCGGTCTGAGGCCAGGGCGGGGGCGGCGGCTGCGAACACGGCAAGGGTGGCCATGGCGAGCCAGGCCGAAAGCTTCAACATGATAACCTCCTCGGGTCGGTTCAATCGGTGTTCAGATGTCGGGCCTGGCGCCTGCTGCGCATCGGCAACGGCGTGATCGGGTCGCCAGACCGTCCGTACTCCCAATGCTTGCAGCGCCGCGCCTCACGTCACTTCGGAGACGATGATGAAGGCGGGATTGTCCACGTGGGTGAAGAACTCGCCCATGATGCGCTGGACGGTTCCGCCGGGCATGTCCTGTGCGATGAAGCCGTCCATGTCCTCGATATCGAAAAGCTCGACATAGTCGACAGGCGGTTTGCCCTCGCCGACCAGAAGCGTCTCAGCGCGGTAGGTGGTGAAGGCGCGCACCCGCTTCAGCCCGCGCATGGCGGGATAGTCGGTCTCGCGCACCCAGGCCTCGAACTGCTCGCGCGGCACGCCGGGCTTGAGGGTATAGGTCAGGACCAGATTGGGCATGATTGTCTCCTTGAGCGGCAGGGTGTCGGGCTGTGCCCGGCCAGCCATGCAGCCGGGTCCAGCGGCTTGGGCCCGCCCGAGCGCGCCATCCCCCAGAAGCCGGGCGCCAGGGTCAGCAGAACGCCCATAAAGGCCAGCGCGCTCCAAACGATCCGGCCATGGATGGCCATGATCACGATCCCGCCCGCAATCGTGGCCGCGATGACGGTCAGGACGATCACGGCAGTGATCCATTCTGACCGGCTGGGCCCGGCGCCAAGCTCCACCGCCGGATTGGCGGCGGGCACGGCGGTCAGCAAGGCGCGGGTGAAGGCCATGAAGCTTTCAGTGCGCTTCGTCGCGTCGCCAAAAAAGCGCGGCTTGTACGCTTCGGTGATGGTGTGGCGCCGGCCCGAGCGGCCGGTGATCACGCAGGCCGAGTGAAACTGACTGGCGGCCGGCGTGAGGTTCAGACGCACCGACGCGATGTCGCTGAAGGCGATGCGGCCTGACCGCCGCCCGATGCGCCACGCGACGCCGTCACGTTCCAGCTGATAGCTGCGTCTGGAGGAAAGCGGGCCGGGCTGGAATTCGTGGACGGCCACGTCAGGGCGCCACGCGCGTGACGATCAGGTCGGCGCACTGGCCATTCGCGTCAGCCGGGCTGCCGATGATTTGCCAGAGCCCGTCCTCGCGCTGGCTGAGCACCCCGCTCACCCCGGCTGCGCCATAGCCATCAGGCTCAATGATCCAGTCGCCCGCCCGCAGGACCACGCGGGAATTGGCGGCCAGCAGGCCCCAAACCTCGAAACGGCCCGCCACATCGGCGCGGGCGCCGCCGGCGCCGCCAATCACCGGGAAGAAGCTGAGCTCGCCATAAACCTCAAAGCCGCGGTTTTCGCTGCGTGGGCTGATCGTGGTCAGGTTGAGGATCATGCCATGCTCGCCGTCGGCGCATACATAGCTGCCGCCATAAATCCCGGTCAGGCCTTCGCCATCTTCAGGAATGCCGGCCAGGGCCGGTGCGGTGACAAGGGCCAGGCCGAGGCCGAGGGACAAGACTGGCGCGCAAGCCAAGCAATTCATCGAATAATCTCCCGGAACTGAAGTGAGCCTGCCGCAGAATCTGGCCGCCATTGCGTGGCAAGTCCCTCCCCTGTTCAGGGGAGGGCGCAACGGGCGGGCCGGTGTGATCATTGCGCCATGACACACCAGACCCACACCGCTTCGCCGCCCCGCAACCGCGCCCTTCGCGCGCTGGGCATCATGGCTGTCTTCGCCGGGATCGGCCCGCTGACCGGGGCGCTGGTCATCTGCCTTGGCTTCGGCGGGATCGCCGCACAGGCGCCCCTGGCGGCAGGCGATGGGCTTGAGGCCGCAAAAATGTTCGTTGGGGGGACGCTGGTCACGCTGTTGTTCGCCGTCCCTCTGGGCTACATGCTGGGCATTGCGCCTGCCCTGGCGACGGGCGCCGTGGTGGCGGGCTGGGACCTGCGGTCAGGCCGGATTTCACTGTGGGCCGCCCTCGTGACGGCTTGCCTGATCGGAGTTCTGGCCGCCTACACCACCGGCCAGCACGTCACCTCCGAGCATGGGGCGTTGTTCTGGCGCACGGCGCTCCTGGCCGCCCATGTGGTGGCGGCTGTGGCGTGCTGGGCCGTGGCGCGCGCGGTGTTCGCCCGTGGCGAATAGGCCAGGCGATGACGCGATCCCCTGACAAGCCGCATTGAGAGCGGAAACGCGCCGCGCGCAACGACCTCGCAGCCGAAGCCACGCAACGCCGGTTTCACGCGCTTTTCCAGCAAATCGGGTCAACAGCCTCGAAGGAAAACAGCCGCAGAGACCGTCAAATCGACGTCCCGGGCGTGGATCAGAGCCAACAGCCCCACCGCCTCGATCCGCCCACACCGGCAGGCCTACCGGGGTGCCCCCTGCAAGGGAGGGCGATAATTTGGGAAAGTGTGGCGCGCCAGACGTGACTGTAAACAAGCCGGGGTCGGCGAGCCGCAGAAAAGGCCTCAATGCGAGGCGGGATACTCATTAAAGCCCGTTTCCACGGCGCGCCTTACCATACACCATCTACAAAGATTGCTTCCAAGCTCAGGTCATTTGACCGAGCCAGGGGTCTCAAGTCCGTTACGCTCACAAGTTCCAGAGGGAGCAAGGAACATAGCATCAGCCTTGCAGCGCCTGAGCCACCATCTCCCTTACAAACCGGCGGTGAGCGCGCGTGTCTTGCGACATCCAGAAATCGGGTCCCGAGTGCATATTCTCAATACGCCGCAGCGTATCGTGAATGGCCGTGGCAGGAACCTGCTGAAGCCTCCCGGACGCGCGTATCCTGTCGAGCTGGTTTACGTAGAAGATCTGGAGGTTCCGGCGATAAACGGACTCGCTCCGGCCGGAGAAGATTTCGTGCGTCAGATCGTGAAGCATCTCCCGGGCTGAATAATCTCCCCCGTAAGCGGTTGAATCTGTGAGCCGGTTCAGAGCACGCGGGTTCAGCATGTAAAACAGCGCGCGAGACTGAACCCGGCCAACGAGCCTTTGCAACTCCGGTTCTGTGGGCCTCAGCCTGGCGTCGAAGCTGCGGCGTTCGGTTTGCAGCCTTGCGATGACTTCAGGCGGAAAATCAAAGGCATCATCAGCAAAAATCAGACGGCCAAGCTCCCGGATGGCGCGTTTCTGTTCATCGCCGGGCACCGGCATGAGCGGGACAGGCGGGGCATTGTCCTGCCCGACGAAAGCCTGGTCGCTGTAAACGCCGCCAACGAAGGGAGCGATTACATTCACCGATTGAAAGTAGAGCCCCATCAACAGATCGAAAGCATTGCGGGTCTCCTGCCACGACGCGCCCTCGACAGCCGTGATATCGACCAGTGAGTCCATGGTCACGCGTGACAACTCGATCTGTCGAACCGCAAAACCGATCGGGTCCGTCGACAGGGAGTGGGTGTTGACTCTGGGATCCATGCCAGAGCCGGGCGCTCTCATAACGTCTGCATCATTGGCGAAAACGTGCCCGGGTTCCGTCGAACGGTTCAGATGGGCGGTTCTGGTGTCCGGATCCGCAATTTCAGGCGCGTAACCGAAGCGGATAGCCCAGTAATCGTACGGGCCGGGCGCCGTTGGGAAGTAATACCCCTGCCGGTCGCGATCAGCGGAGATATTAATTCCGGGATAATCCATGATCGAGGCGCTCAGATTATTGCTCAGACGCCCCGTCTCGCCGTTCAGGTCGTCCAGGGCCGAATAGAAGGCACCCATAAAGTTATGGCTGAGGCCCAGCGTGTGTCCGACCTCGTGCACAACCAGGTACAAGAGCCCCTCTTCGACAATACGCTGCGAGAGTTCCGGATCGCTCCCGCCCCCCGCCAGAGCGGCTGAGGCGAGCTGCGCAAAACCCGCATTCATCGCGACGTGCTCACTCACATCGATGTCCAGACCCGCCTCGAAGACTTCTTCCGCGTTGATGGAATCGGAGGCTTCATGATCGCGCGGATCATGCGCTTCAAACGCGCCAGTCCCCGCCGCAGAGGCGGATTCGGGAAACAGGCGATCAGTCTGGATCCAGCGCCTGACCGCAGAATGCTCGATGACAATGTCCGCACCAATGACCTCTCCGGTGCGGGGATTGGTGTATCGAGGCCCGTAACCGGCGAATAGCGGCGACGGGGAGCTTATCCAGCGAAGCACGTTGTAGCGAACATCGCCCGCATCCCAATCCGCATCATCCGGCTGAATCTCCACGCTGAGAGCATTGCGGAAACCGGCCGCCTCGAACGCCGGGTTCCAGGCGAGCACGCCGCGGCGGACATAGTCGCGATACTCGACCGGCGTCGTGTTCTCAATCCAGAACACGATCGGCTCGACGACATCTGAAACCTCCGCGTCCGGATCGGTTTTCTCAAGCCTCCAGCGCTGGATAAGGTCTTCGGCAGGATTCCCGTCAACCCGGGTCAGATTGGTCCTGCGCTGCGTGAAAAACCCCACCCGGGGGTCGGCGCGGCGCGGCTCGAAGCCGTCCTCTGGCATGCGCACGAAACTGTGTTGAACAGTGGTCGTGTCTGAAAACGCAGCCGGCGTCCGCGCGCCCGACCAATCGAAAACATATTCGGCTACGACCTCAATATTGTCCTCATAGGCGCGCACAGATTGAATATTTGTCTTGCGGGCGCTCAGCGATCCTTGCGCAATCCCGAAAAGGCGGCCAATCACAGTCTGCTGGCCAATCCGCACAAGCGAATTCGTCATGAAAAGATCGTTGGCTTTCACCACGACCGCGCCGGTTGCATCATTCTCTGAAATGATGTCGAGGGTAATCAGAATCGGATTTGAGATATTGGTCCCGGCACTGCGCGCAAGCGGGCTGTCCTCATCGATGCTGAAGGCCGTATTGCGAGATATTACGTCCACTTGCTGGTATCTGCGGCGCCAGGACAGGACCGAGTTTTCGCCGACCAGCCCGGCCACGCGCATCCCGTCGCGGCGGGAGCCGTCGCGTGTATAACTATAATATATAAACTCCTCATCGATCTGATCAGGCGCGATCTCCATAAACAATTCGCCGGTTTCACGATCCCTGTATAGGTTGAAATATCCCTCGATCAGGTCCTTGTCTTCAATGAAGTCAGCCCATTTTTCGCTCTCGGGCGCCTCATCATCTTCGGTGCTCCCATTGGCGTTTTCAGGCTCGTCATCCAATCGTGCAGCTGATAACGCACTGAGTGCGTTTGCAGACCAGGCCATCGAAGCTGTGTGGTTCGCCTGCATCCCGCCCGCCCACGCCGGAGCGCCAAGACTGAGAGACGCGACCAGGAACGAGAGGCGCGTTAGTGCTTTGAAACCGGTGATCATGAGAGAACTCATTCGCTTTGTATGAAAGGTGATTGGGCGGCGGCGCACGATTCAGCCTTGCGCGCCGCCGCCTGGTTTGAACGTTGCCTAAAAAGTCGCGCGTACGCCGGCCATGATTGTCCTGCCTCCCCGGTACTGTACTGTTCCCGGAAAGAAGAAGTCGGCGTCCGACTGGCCGTATGTCGACGCGGTCGCACTGCGGATATCCGCATCGCGCGGCCCTCTGAGCAAGTCATTGCCTTGCAGATACAAGTTGAACCGGCCGCCCCAGCGCTCAAGTGAATAGTCGGCCCGGAAGTCCAAGGTCGAGAACTCGGGCGTAATCGTATTCAGATCAAGCGGGCTGTATGAGTTCACAGTGACGGACTGATATGTGTAAATAACACGGCCCGAGAAGGGTCCACGTTCGTAGTTTAGCGACGCAGTCCCCGCCCATCTGGCCTGATTGGCCAGCGGCCTGTCCAGGCTGATCGTCACCAGCTGGCTGTCATCATTGCGGCCATTCACCAGTGTCGGAAAGCTGCCGTCTGTATAGGTCAGGTTCAGCAGCACACCGAAGTCACTGAGAAAGCCGGGCAGAAAATCAAGCTGGCGGATGACCTCGGCCTCGACACCCCACGTATAGCCGCCTTCACCGTTCTGAGGCCGGTTCAAGCGAAACTCGGTGTCGTCCGGCAAGTTCGTGATGCCAGGCTGAAATTCCTCAAGCGGTGCGAAAAAGTCTAACACGCGCTGCCGCACATCCGCCGGTTCGTCGGCGAGCAAGACGCTGGTGAAGTTGTTTGAGATGTCCTTGTAGAAGAACGCCAGCCGGACCAGGCCGGGCGTGTCCCGGAAGTAATAGGCTATATCCAGGTCGAAATTGTCCGTCACAGACGGCTGCAAGTCCGGATTGGCCTCGCGCAAGATAGCCAATGGCGTCGTGGTGGTCAGATTGACGAAGTACTGGGTGCCGCGCCTGATCAGCCTGAAGTCCGGATTGATTGTGGAGCGGAAGTAACCCAGCCTCGCCACCAGCTGGTCGTTGTGACGCCACGTCGCCAGGGCGCTCGGCGTCCAGGTGTCCTGGACGCCGCCTGTGTCCTGAAATGTCACCAGGCCGGCGTTGATCATGACCTCGCGAGGCAGCGCGCCGTCTTCCGTTGTAAAGGACGGGAGCGTGATCGTGCGGCCAACACGGTCTTTGCGCTCATACCGCACGCCGCCGGCCAGCTCCAGCCGGCCAATGCGAATGAGGCCCTCAACATATCCCGCAAAGGTTTCCTCGACAGTGCGCGACGGCCGGCTCGCGCCGGAATCCATGATCGGATCCAGTGCGGATCGGTCCGTGAAATTGTAACGCCCACCAGCCGCGAGCGCTGGAAGCGCATCGAAGATCGCCCTCGCCATCTCCAAGTCGATAGAGGGCACAGAACGGCCGCCCCCCCCTACAACCGAGAGATCCTGGGAGTTTAGCGACCCGATGCCCAGCTCTGTGAGCCTGGCGCCCTGACCGGCCACACGAATATAGCTTTCACTGGTTGGAAGCGCCGCCGCTGACGTCGGGAAGGTGTCGAAAAGGCTGCTGCGCTCACTGCGGTCATACTTGCCGCCCACCTTCAGATAATCGAAGAGTCCCGAGCCAAAATTGTATTGGGCTGAGGCATTCAGGGTATAGGCTTCGGTCGGATCATTGCTCCGGGCGCGCGATGCGATCGTGACTTCTTGCGCTTCGGCGTCAAAAAGCCTCTGCATGCCTTCGGCGCTGAGAGAGAGCACCGGCAGATTATCGCCGACGACGAGCATCCCGCCATCAATGACGCGCTGAACCCCCTGAGAGTTTGGAGCAAGCTGTATGGTGTCCGGATCAATAATGTTGGCCAGATCCGACTGCACCACGCCAGTGAGGGTGAGATTGATATTCTCCGACCGCGACACTGTCCGTGTCGTACCGGCGCCGTAACGGAATCCCCAGGATCCGATATCCGTTTCCCCGCGAAGGCTGATGGATGAGATCTCGGTCGAAATGTCGGAGGAGGTCAGACCCAGATTGCGCTGAAAATTGTTGAGGAAGAAGCGCTGGCGCTCCTCACCGCCCAGCTCGGCGATGGGCGCCGGTTGGCCGGTGACCGTAAAGCCCAGCTGCGCCCGCGCAGCCGTATTGGTTGCCTCCCGGCGGATATGTTGGACGTCCAGCCTGAGCCGGGTATGATCGGCGATGTCCCAGGCAAAGTTCAGCGACGCCGTGAGATTGCTTTCATTCCGGTCGCGGAACTGGTAGGTGGCGCCGCGCAGCAGCGCTTCGTCAAACTCGGGGTCGAACGGAAAGCTGTTGCTGGATGGTATCAGGATGACGTTCGTGAATCCTGCAGGCAGAACAGGCGGCGTTGTATTCAACCAGGCGGCGTCTATATTATTCTGATCCGTTTCACGATATTGAATAACGCCGACAACGCCAAATGTCGGCGTGAACTGATATGCCGCCGTCGCATTGATCTGATTTTGCCCGCCAAAATAACTGTCGAAACCCTGCGTCCGCTGGGCGCCTATTGAAAACGTGGTTTCATCGTAATCCAGGCCTGAACGCGTCTCGATCTGGACCAGACCGCCTGAACCGGTCGATTCCATGCTTGGCAGGAGGGATTTCTGGATAGTCACCTGAGAGATATTGCCGGCCAGAACCCCGGAAAGGTCTATGGAGCGCGTGAAGCCCGTGCCCTGGAGATCGAGGCCGTTCAGCTGAATATTGATGGCTTCCGACCCGAACCCGCGGACCGTAATGCCTGATCCCTCACCGGTATCGTCGTCGCGTGTAAACGCCACGCCGGGAAGACGGCGCAGGGATTCTGACACGGTTCCGGCTGGAAAACTGCCCAGAAGATCAGCAGACACGATCGTCGATGCGTTAGCAGCGGCCCGTTGCTGGCTCAGCGCCCTCGCCAGTGACGAACGATACCCCTGTACGGTAATTACATCGGTGGTCGTGCTGATCGAAAAATCTTCGGTGATCTGGCCCTGGCGCGCGAGGGTCACAGTCCGGCGATAGAGGCTGGCGCCGATATAATCGACCTCCAGCTCATGCTCGCCAGCGGGCAGCGAAGGCAGCCGGTAAAATCCGCGAGCGTCTGCAGAGCTGGACCTGTTGCTTCCGCCGATCCGGACAATCGCACCGGGCAGAGGCGCGCCCGACTGGGCGTCGGTGACCCTGCCGGTAATAACGCCATTTCCAGCCGCCAGCTCCTGCATCCCGCCGGCGTCAACTCGCTGCTGGGCGCCGGCCGCGGCGCCATGAGATCCGCTCGTTCGGCTCGCCTGGCTGCTTCCCGACACGTTGGAGATCGGCTGAAGGCCGCCCCCCTCGCCAATGATCAACGTACCATGTTCATTGATGCGCCAGGTCAAACTCGTGCCTTGCAGCAATAGCTCAAGCGCCTCAGCGGGGCTGTAATCACCGCGCAACGGGGTCGCCGACCGGCCTCGCAGGAGCTCGGACGGTGAAAAGAGCTCCAGATCGGTCTGGATGGCATAAATCTCCAACGCCTCGGCGAGGCTGCCTGTCCGTATGTCATATCGTACGGGCTCGCTCGGAAGGCTGCCCTGCGCATGACCAACCCCGCCAAGCACCAAGGCCGCGCCCGCCGCCCCTGCCATCGCCCAAGCCCGCAGGCTCCGCCCGGTGAATCGTTTTGCCATTACCTTTTTCCCCGATTGATCACGCGGCGTTTTCACCGCTGGCTGACCGGCACAATGGCGCCGCTCACAGATCAAGACGGGGCGCGCCCCTTGATCCACATCAATTTCAGATTTTTGTAGCATATTCGTTACATCGAGAGGCGGAGCGAGATTTACATAGCCTGTTGTTTGGATTTGCCTTTTAGCATCATGAACCAGATTGACGCGCCCGTGGCGCCGGTCCGCGCGCCAAGGACACTGACATTGTGCGGCGGAAACATCAGCATTTTGGTGAGGAAAAGGGCCGAGGCTGCGTCAGTGTTAGACAGGGCCTGTCTATGGCCGCCTCAGAGACAACGTATGCCGGATAGCAAAAAATCTCAGGCGCACGAGCACGCCGACAACAGGCTGGAAGACCTGGCGGCGCATTTTCGTGGGCCACTGAGAGCTTTTTTGAGAAAGCGCCTGCCCCCGGGGACTGACCCGGATGACTATGTCCAGGAGGTGTTCCTCAGACTGGCGCGGCGCGCGGATCTTGCTGACGTCGACAACCTTGAGGGTTATATTTTTCAGATCGCCGTTAATCTGGTCCGGGACGACAGGCGCAGGGCATCCACCTCAAACCGGATGGCGCATGTTGAGTTCAACGAGTCGTTCCATGGCTACCAGTTTCTGTCACCGGAACGCGTCCTGATCGGAAAGGATGATGTGAACGCGCTGGTGAAAGCGCTCGAGAAACTTCCAGAGCGCACCAGGCACGTATTCGTGCTGAGGCGCTTTGAGGGGCTGAGGTACGGAGAAATAGCCCAACGACTTGGCGTATCCGTCAGCTCCGTCGAGAAGCATATGGTGCGGGCCATAGCGTCAATAGATGATCTTTTAGGGGCTCGAAAATGAACCCATCGCACCGTAACACATCAAGAACACCTGACAGAGACATTGAGCTCTCGCGTTCAGCCCTGCACTGGGCTGAACGAATGACGGGCGGGCTGCATGATGACGAGTCGCTGATGGCGTTGAACGCCTGGCTCAATGCGGACCCTGCCCATCAAGACGCCTACGCGCGCGCAGTGATGGCGCTCAGAGCATCTGGTGAGATCAGCCAGGACCCTCGAATTCTGGCGATGCGCGAAAGCGCCCTGGCGGCGCGCTGCAGCCGCAATGACTGGGTGCATCGGGCCATGGCCGGTTGTGCGGCAATCATTACCGTCAGCATCGCTGTGTTGATGGTTGCGGTGCTGGGCGGTCCAAATGATGAATTTCAAGACAATGTCGCCCAAAATGAAACTACGCGCGAAACACAGTCCATTAGAACGTCTGTGGGAGAGCAAAAAGTTATAGAACTGGTCGACAATACAGTAATCACTTTAAATACCGATAGTCTAATATACGTTCGATATTCCGATCAGGAACGCCGAATAATTATGGGCCGCGGACAGGCGCATTTTGATATTGCACATGATGCGGCGCGGCCATTTCGCGTGCGGGCGGGCAATCAGGTCATAACCGCACTGGGAACAGCCTTCGATGTCAGACTCGAAGACGAATCCGTCAGCGTGCTCCTGGTGGAGGGCCTGGTTGAAGTGGAACACTATCACCACCCTACACCCAACGCGGCTGAACGCAGTGCCAGCGAGCCACCCGTAACACTCATGGCAGGTGAGCAGATCACCGTCAGGAACAGAAGCTCGGAGCGAACAGTATCAGTCGTCGAGATTGATCGGGCGACAAGCTGGCGAAGCGGGCGGATCATTTTTGAAGACGAAGCCATTCCCGACGCCGTTCGGGAAGTCAATCGCTACCTCACGCAGCCGATACAAATTCGCGGCGATCTGACACAATTGAGGGTAAGTGGTGTGTTTCGGACTGGCCAGAGCGACAGCTTTCTCTCAGCTCTTGAGGCCGAAATGCCTGTTTATGTTACAAGAGAGAATGATTATATTTTCATATCACTCTCTGACTATTGATTATTTTAATAACCCACACTGACGGAACCCCATTTTTCATCCAATCGAAGCTTGCTGTTGAAGGCCTCGTGAGCTTGACCCCGTTTTCGGGCCACGGGGAGCTGGAAGCGTCCCGTGCCATGGCGCCAGGGCGGGCTGCGTGACCCCTGACGCTTTTCGCGCCTCCTTGGCAGGCTGGTGGCGGCACACCGCCGCCGCGCTGGCATGACCCAGCAGCAGCTGGCCGAAGCGGTCGATGCCAGCGTCTACATGATATCCAAAATCGAGAGCGGCGCATCTGGCACCCGCTTCGCCATGATCGAGCGCCTTGCCGTCGCCCTTGAGATCGACCCGGCCGAGCTCGTCGCCGCGGACCTTCCACGCTCCACCCTCCAGCAGACCCGCTATGGTCACATCTCCCGCCTGCTGCTGGAGCTGGAACCTGAAGAGCTCGAGTGGATCGGGGGCGTCATCGAGGCCGCCCTGAAATGCCGCCGGAAGAGCTGACACGCACCCTGGTCGCCGGGCTCATAGCCGCAGTGGCGCCAAGCCGATTTCAGGCGTGTCTGGTGCAAATCGAGTCAACAGCTTTGGAGGAAAGCAGCCGGGGAGGACGGAAAATCGCCGCCCTCGGCAGGGATCAGAGTCACCAGCCCGACCGCCTCGATCCGCCAACTCCGGCAGCTATTCCGGGACATCCCCGGCGGGGGAGGACGATGATTTGGGGAAGTGTGGCGGAGAGGGTGGGATTCGAACCCACGGTACCCGTGAAGGCACAACGGTTTTCGAGACCGCCCCGATCGACCACTCCGGCACCTCTCCGAGCGGCGGGGCGGTTTGTGGCGCAGTCCGGCGGCGAAATCAAGCGCGCAGGGCCGTGCGCAGGCAGGCGCGCGCATTGACTCACAATGGCCCATGCGCCTATATCGCGCGCTCGCGCTGCGGCGGGCAGGGTCTATGGCCTTGCGCCCCGGGTGCGGTTGCCATGTTCACAACGCCGGATCGGATCAGAACCGGCGAAGAAAAAGGGGCCCGGCCCGCGAAATGAGCGCTTCAATCGGGGCGCGCGCGGTCACGGTACCGGATCAGAAGGAAGAGACCTATGTACGCGGTGATCAAAACCGGCGGTAAACAATACCGGGTGGCGCAAGGCGACATCCTGCGCGTGGAGAAGCTCGACGCCGAAGCGGGCGACGTGGTCACGTTTGACCAGGTGCTCATGATCGGCGGCGAGGGCGACCCCCTTGTGGGCGCGCCGGGCGTGGATGGCGCGTCGGTGACGGCTGAGGTGCTCGACGAGCGCAAAGACAAGAAAGTCCTCATATTCAAAAAGCGCCGCCGCCAGAATTACCGCCGCAAGCGCGGCCACCGCCAGTGGATCACGGTGATCTCGATCGCCGAAATTCTGAAACCCGGCGCGAAATCCGCGCTCGGCGGCAAGAAAAAAGCGGCCAAGCCCGCAGCCGAACCGGCGCCGGACGCCGCGCCCGCCAAGCCGGCGAAGGCTGAGGCCAAGCCCGCCAAAGCGCCGGCGAAAGCGAAGGCTGCAGCGGGTGCGGACGATCTGACCCAGCTCAACGGCGTCGGCCCGGCCTACGCCAAGAAGCTGGCAGAGGCGGGCGTCACCACGTTCGCCCAGGTGGCGGCGTGGACCGAAGCGGATCTCGACCGTCTGGACGGCGAGATCGCCGGCGTGAAGGCGAAAGCGGAATCGGGCGGCTGGATCGCCCAGGCGAAAGAACTGGCCGGCGCGTAACGCGTCTGCGCACAATTGAAGGAGAGCGGATATGGCTCACAAAAAAGCAGGCGGCTCCTCACGCAACGGCCGCGACTCCGCAGGCCGGCGCCTGGGTGTCAAGAAATCCGGCGGCCAGGCGGTCATCCCGGGCAATATCATCGTGCGCCAGCGCGGCACCAAATATTATCCCGGCGACAATGTCGGCATGGGCAAGGATCATACCCTGTTCGCCCTGACCGAGGGCCGGGTTGAGTTCCGCACCAAGGCCAACCAGCGCACCTTCGTCAACGTCGCCCCGCTTGCCGAGGCGGCTGAATAGGGCGGCGCGCCAGGCCGCGAGACCGCCTCACCCGACAGGGGCGGTCCGGTCCGGCACAAGGCTGAAGGAGGGGAGACGGGCCGCCCGCCTCCCTTTTTTCGTGCGCCCTCCCCGGCGCACCGCTTGGCTGGAGCCCGGACATGTGTGGCGTCCCTTGCGGCCCGGACGGGGCTGCGCCCGCGGAGCTGACCCCCGCGGACCTGACAACGGCCCGCCTGGCTCTGCGCAGGCTGGAGCTGCCTGACGCCGCCTTTCTGGCGCGCGAGGGCGGACGGCCCGAGGTGGCCCGCATGGTGGCGCGCATCCCCTCGCCCTGCCCGGCGCTGGCGTCAGAACACTTTGTGCTGGCCACGCGCGCCGCTGAAGCCATACGCGGCGACCTTGTGCGTCTGATCACCTGGCGCACGGACGGCGCGCCGCTGGGCGTGATCGGCCTGCATCCCCACGGCGATGGCGTGTGGGAGTTGGGCTATTGGCTGGCGGCGTCCGCCTGGGGCCGCGGCATCGCCACTGAAGCCGGCGCGGCGATGATCGCCGATGCGCGCATCCGCGGCATTGAGCGTTTGATCGCAGGCCATTTCAGCGACAACCCGGCCTCGGCGCGGGTGCTGATCAAGCTCGGATTCGCCTATAGTGACGGCGGGTCCGCGACAGACATGTTTTCCATGGGCCGGATGGCGCGCGCCGCGCACCGGACCATGGCCCTACACATTGGACCCCAGACCGGATAGAGCTTCGCCCATGAAATTCCTCGACCAAGCACGCGTCTACATCAAGTCCGGCCAGGGCGGTCAGGGCTGCGTCTCCTTCCGGCGGGAGAAATATATCGAGTTCGGCGGTCCCGATGGCGGCGATGGCGGCGCGGGCGGCGATGTCTGGGCTGAAGCGGTGGAAGGGCTCAACCCCCTCATCGACTACCGGTATCAGCAGCACTTCAAGGCCGGGCGCGGCGTGCATGGCTCGGGGCGCAACCGCACCGGGCCGGACGGGCCGGACGCGGTCCTGAAAGTACCGGTGGGCACCCAGATCCTCGATGAGGACAATGAGACGATCCTGGCCGACCTGGCGGTGGCCGGTCAGCGCGTGCTGTTGGCCAAGGGCGGGCGCGGGGGCAAGGGCAACGCCCACTTCACCACCAGCCGCAATCAGGCGCCGCGCATCGCCCAGCCGGGCGAAGAGGCCGAGGAGCGCTGGGTCTGGCTGCGCCTGAAACTGATCGCGGACGCGGGCCTGATCGGCCTGCCCAATGCGGGCAAGTCCACGCTGCTCTCGGTCGTCAGCGCGGCCACGCCGAAAATCGCCGACTACCCGTTCACCACCCTGCATCCCAATCTGGGCGTGGTGGATCTGGCGCCCGGCGCACGCTTTGTGATCGCGGATATTCCCGGCCTGATCGAAGGCGCCCATGAGGGCGCCGGGATTGGCGACCGCTTCCTGGGCCATGTTGAGCGCTGCGCCATCCTCGTGCATCTGGTGGACGCGTCGGGCGAAGACCCGGCGGGCGCCTATGCCATCGTGCGCGGCGAGCTGGAAGCCTATGGCGGCGGGCTTGAAGACAAGGCCGAGATTGTGGTGCTCAACAAGATCGATGCGGTGGACGCCGGGACGCTCGACGCCGCCGAGGCGGCGCTGCGTCAGATCAGCGGACGCGACGTGCTGCGCCTGTCCGGAGCCACCCGCTACGGGGGGCGCCCGCTGATGTTCAAGGTATGGGAAGCGGTCCAGGCGCGTCAGCTGGCCGAGCGCGACGCCGCGAAGGCCGCTGCCGATGGTGCAGAACAAGCCGAAACAGGATGGACGCCATGAATGCTGCTGAACGCCTCGCTTCTGCGCGGCGGATTGTCATCAAGATCGGGTCATCCCAGCTGATCGATCCGCAGACTGGCGCACCCAGAGCCGACCGGTTCGCCGCCCTGGCGGCCGATATCGCGGAACTGCGCGGACGGGGGCAGGAGACCGTTCTGGTCTCGTCCGGCGCCGTGGCGCTGGGGCGCCCGCGCCTGGGGCTGGGGCCGCGCCAGCGCCTGAGCCTGGAGCATAAACAGGCCGCCGCCGCCGCCGGTCAGGCCCTGCTGATCCAGATGTGGGACCAGGCCTTCGCCTTTCACGGCTTTCCCGCCGCCCAGGCCCTGTTGTCGCCCGCCGACACCGAGGCGCGCCCGCGCTGGCTCAATGCCCGCAACACGATCGAGGCGCTGTTGAGCTTCGGCGCGGTGCCGGTGATCAACGAGAACGACACCGTCGCCACCGAGAAATTGCGCTTTGGCGATAATGACAAGCTGGCCGCGCGCACCGCCCAGCTGTGCAGCGCCCAGCTTCTGGTCATCCTCTCCGATGTGGACGGGCTGTATGACCGTGACCCGTCCCAGCCGGGGGCCCGGCACATGCCCGAGATCGAGGCGATCACGCCGGAGATCGAGGCGCT
>JAIUMW010000001.1 GCA_022565365.1 Oceanicaulis sp. | reverse complement strand
GTGGCGGGGGGGGGGGGGGGGGGGGGGGGGGCCGGGCCGGGCCCCCCCCCCCACCCCCCCCGGGCGCGCAACAGATCGCGAACCTCGGGGCCGGTCTCGATGAACTCGAACACTCCGACCCTGCCGCGATAGCCGGTCTCAAGACAGGCCGGACAACCTGTGGCGTCGAATGCCCGGCTCAGACCCTTGGCCGGCTCCACTTCAACTTTGCACGCGGGACAAAGCATCCGCACGAGACGCTGGGCCACCAGCAGGCGCAGGGTGGAGCGCAGCAGCGACGGATCCACGCCCATGTCGATCAAACGCGGCGCCGCGCCGGCGGCCGTGTTGGCGTGGATCGTCGCCAGCACGAGATGCCCGGTGAGCGCCGCGTTGACGGCGATTTCCGCAGTCTCGCGGTCGCGCAGCTCGCCGACGACAATCACATCGGGATCATGGCGCAGGACCGAGCGCAGTGCGGTGGCGAAAGTCAACCCGATCGCCGGATTCACGGCGATCTGGTTCACCCCGTCGATCTGGTATTCCACCGGGTCTTCAATGGAGACGAGCTTGCGTCCGGGCACGTTGAGGCGGTCGAGCGCCGCGGCCAGTGTGGTGGTCTTGCCCGACCCGGTCGGTCCCGACACCAGGATCAGGCCGTAGGGCGCGCCCAGCTGGCGCTCGAACATGGACCGGTGGGCCGGCGCCAGGCCCAGATCATCCAGCTTCACCTCGCTGTCGCGGTCTTCCAGAAGGCGGATGACAACGCTTTCGCCATGGGCGGTGGGCGCTGTGGCGACACGCAGATCAACCGCCCGCCCGCCAATCGTCAGGCGGGCGCGGCCATCCTGCGGGCGGCGGCGTTCGGCGATGTCGAGGCCGGCTAGGATTTTGATCCGGCTGGCGACCAGGCGCGCCAGGCCCGGCGGCGGCGCGGGGCGGTCATGGAGCACGCCATCGATGCGAAACCGCAGGCGCAAGCGGTCACGGAAGGGTTCTATATGTATGTCCGAGGCGCGGCGCTCCTGGGCCTCGGCGACAATGTCCGACACCAGCCGGACCACCGGCGCCTGGCTGGCGATATCCTTGAGCTGATCGGCGTCGGCTTCGCTCTCGCCGGCCGCCGCCGCGATGGCCGATTGCAGCCCCCCGCCCGGGTCCGCGCCGCGCCAGCGCGCATGGGCCGCCTCGATATCGGATGCACTGGCGACTTTCAGCGTCACCTGCTTGCCAGACGCCAGCCTGACGCCGTCGGCGGCGGCCGGATCGGTGGGGTCCGCGACCGCAAGGGTGATTGTGGTCTCGTCTTCGTGGATCGGGGCCGCCAGCGCCTCGGCCAGGAAGCTCTGCGCTGCGCCGCCCGCTGGAGGCGGGGCTTGCGGAAACGCTTGGGCGTGCACGCGCTCCAGGCTGCAATGGGCCGCCAGCGCATCGGCGATCGCCACATCGGACGCCGCGCCCAGACGGCGCAGCGCGCGGGCAAGACGCTCTCCCGATTCCGCCGCCAGCCGCCTCGCACGCGCCTGGTCAACGCCTGACAATCCGGCGACGCGCTCCAGCCAGTCTTGGGCAGCGGGTGCGCTTGCCATCGGGTTACACCACCCGATGCTTCAGGACGGCCCGCAAATGGCGGTCCACCATCGCGGTATCGTAATCACTGACGGACCGGACGAAGCGCTCCCACTCAAACAATCGGGACATGCCGATCGGATTGGAGGCCAAGACATCCCTTTTGAGAAACGGAAAGCCGTCCAGAATCAGCCTGTCCCAGAAAAAATGGGTCGGGTTCATCGGCGCACTTGCATTGGCCAGATTGAGCATGGACTCAATCAGATTGCGCTCGGACTGCGTCAGACCGTGGTCTTTCATCGCAAGGATTTCAGAGGCCTCGCTGGCAAAGCCCTGCACCAGATTGCGGTACGGGAACAGCGCCGCACATCTGAGCCCGGCCTTGTGGATCAGCCCTGTCAGGCCGATTTCACGGTTGCGGATGACCCAGGATTTGGAGTTCACGTGCTTCCACTCGCGCCACATGGTGCGCACATCGCGGTGCTGCAGGGCGCGGCGGTGGTACAAGATGAAATAGCTCTGCAGGTGCCAGCACGTATCCCAGCTGTCGGTCAGCCCCCATACATCCGCCTCGTCCGGGCTCATCCGGTCCAGCATGGGCCTCAGCGGCTGGAAGGGGCCGTAGACGCTGTCATTGGCGAAGATGACACTGTCGAGCCGGTCATAGTCCGGCGCCAGCATCAGGCCGTCGCGCCAGGCGCCGAAATCATAGCCGTGATTGCGGCGCCAGGCGACCAGCGCACAGTGCGCTGCGGCCTTTTCCTGCTCGCGCTCAGGGAAGACCGGGCTGTTGGAGACAAGGATCACAGTGCGCCCAGCCTGGGTCAGCGCATCCATCTGGTGGATGAGATAATCGTGGACGCGCCCCGCCGTGTCGAACGTCACCAGCACGGCCAGATCGCTGGCGCCGTCAAGCGCGTGGGCGCCTTGGCGCGTTGAACGTATGGTGGGTCTGCCGCTGCGCAGCACGGCCAGCACCCAAGAGACCGCCTGGGCGGCATAGCCCTCGCGGCGCTGCTGCGCAAAGAACAACCGGTATGGCCAGACCAGCTTTCGAGCCCATTTTCTTATCATTACGAACGTCCCCTGGCCGACACGAAATCAGCTATCGAAACCGGCGTGCCAGCGCCACTATAAATGCAATCCAATTGCGCGCTTCCACGATTAACTGCCGGGCGATTTTTCACCTCCGCCCTTGTCAAGACTCTGCCCCGCAAGCTTGAGCGCCATCATTTCGTGCTCGCGCGCAACGCTCGCTTCAGCGCGGTCGCAAGCTAGCTCTGCGGCGCGGGCGAACCAAGCCGCAGCTGCGTCTCCCTGACCCCGTGCGTTCAGCATCCACAGGCCCATGGCGAAGGCACAGGACTGCGAGACCGCATGGTGGCTATGGCCCGCGAGACTGAGCCGGCGCGCCGGACCGGCGCCCGCAGCCGCGTCGCCAGCCTGCATGGCGCCAATCAGGGCGGCGGCGTCGCGGTCGATGCGCACCGTTTCAGCTTCCTGCGCCGCAGTGATCCTGAGGCGTTCGAACGCCGCCTGCTGATCGGGATCGGTCATCGCGTCGCGCGCTGCGGCGAACCGGCGTTCAGCCTCTTCCGGTGCGCCCTGCTGAAGGGCCCTCATGCCAAGCGCACCCAGCGCCAGCCCTTCGGTCTCACCCGGCGCGCCAGCCGTTTCGTTTAGGAATGCATGCACGTAGATGTCCAGCGGCGCCACAGCGCCATGGGCGCCCGCCAGCACGCCATCGGAAAACACTCTGAGGACCGCTTCACGCCAGAGATCTGCGGGCAGGACAGTGGTTTCGGGGATCAGGCCCAGCAGGTCGGCGCAGGCCTGTTCGGGCCGGCGCGCCGCCGTCAGCATGGCCGCATGCATGGTCGCGCGCCGGACGCAGTCCTCGGTTTCGCGGCACGGCGCCGCCAGCTCCTTGAACACCAGCCCCGCCGACCGCCCGACCCGGGCGCAGGCGCGATAGCTGGCCTCAGCCTCGTCCCGGCGCCCCTGCTCCTCGCGCAGCCGGCCCGTATAGAACAGGGCGACGGCCAGGTTGAGCGGGTATTCACGCGCATACCGGCGCACCGCCCGGCGGGTCTTGCGCCAGCCGGTCTCGAACACCGGATGCAGCTGCGACGGGTTATCCAGATCGATCGCGTACTCGCGCCGCCAGCGCAAGGTCAGGGCCTCCTGCGCCTCGGTGGCCGCGTCAAACTCGCCGGTATGGATGCATTCCTTGAGCAAGCGGACAGCAAAGCCGGCATAGAGGGCGGGATCGTCGGCCAGATCATCGCGGCGGGCGCGCAGATAGCCGCGGAACAGATCGCGCGGCGGGCGGGCGTCGAAATCGGCCTCAACCGGGCGGCGCGCGGCGACAGCCAGCAAGGTCTGGTCCCGGCTGGTGATCTCGATATGCGTCAGTCCGGCCCGCTTCAGCGCCGCCCGCAAGCCTTCAGCGGTGAAGATGACGATGTGGTGGCCGGCCACCACGATCTGGAGGAGCGCTATGTCTGACAAATCGGCCGACACCGCCGCTGCGTCCGGGGTGGTGAGCATCAGAACGCCGTCATCGCTCGCCGCCGAGACCATGGCGGCCAGAAACGGATCGGGGTCGCGCACGTGCTCGATGACCTCTGAGCTGAGCACGCAATCAAACGGGGCGCCCGGCGCTGCCTCGCTGGCCGACAGATAGCCGCGTGTCAGCTCATAGCCCAGATCGCGCGCGCCCACCGCGGCGCTACTGGACGGATCCATGCCTCTGGCCCGCCAGCCCAGAGCGCGGGCCGCGAAATCCACCGAGAAGCCGTATCCGCCGCCCACTTCCAGATAGGCCGTGGCGTCGGCGTGTTTCAACCAGGCCAGCGGCGCCAGCATGGAATCCAGCCCGGCGCCGATCTCCAGATAGTATTTGCGCGACAGATCGGCGTCGCGCTGCGCCTCGTAGGCGATCGGCTCGGCGTCGGGATAATGCAGGCTGCCGCAGGCGTCGCAGCGGTAGAGCGCATAGCGCTTACGCGGCTCGAAGGGTGGGCTGGCGTCGATCAGCTTGTTCATGACCGAGCGCGTGCGGCAGGCCGGGCAGACCAGATCGCGATAGCCGTCGCTGCGCCAGACGACCCAGGGCTCGGTCCACAAATGCTCCTTCTTCGCGCGCCGGAACGCGGTCCGTCTCGGCTTCAGCGAGGATCCGGGCCAGGCGATCATGACGGCCACACGATCAGGCCCGGCCAGGCGCCGGACTGGGCCGTGACAACGAGATGCGCCACGAAGGCCGCCAGCGCCAGGCCGGGCCCGAAGGGTATGACCATGTCGGCGGAGACCCGCGTTCCGGCAAGTCTGGCCACCGCCAGGCCCAACAGGGTGATGGCGGCGGCGGCGGCGATGATCCAGGGCAGGGCCAGAGGCGCGGTCCAGGCGCCGGCCGCCGCCAGCAATTTCACATCGCCCATGCCCAGCCCCTCGCGGCCGCGCGTGCGGCGGTAGAGCCAGGCGATGGCGCCCAGCGATGCAAAGCCCAAAGCGGCGGCGATGCCGGCCAGCACCGCCGCATCCAGCCCCTCGCGCAGGAACGCCGCGCCGAGGCCGACGGGGATCAGCCCCAGCGTCACCACATCGGGCAGTTCCAGCGTGCGCATATCGGTGAGCGCCGCCAAAAGGAGGGCCCACCCGAACAGAGCGGCCAGCCACGCCCCGGTCCCGCTGGCAGCCATGACGCAGGCGGCCGCGATACACAGCGCCAGCAGCTCGCCCGCCGGGTGCAGCGGCCAGATCGCCTGGGCCCCGCACCGGCAGCGCCCGCGCTGGACGGCATAGCTGAAGACCGGGATGAGTTCGCCTGGGGTCAGGACCCGGTCACACCCGTCGCAGGCCGAACGGGCGGCCAGAACGCGGCTCCAGTCCGGCCAGGCCCGGGCGGCCATGGTGATGAAACTGCCAACGAAGGGACTCGCCGCAAGAAGGAACAGGTCTATCGGCAGGATGGCCATCGATCCCAATCAGCCTTCCGGACGCAGCAATTCCATGCGCCGGCGCAGGTCCTCGGTCGCCGAGGCGACGTCGTCATCATTGTAGATGACCCGGGGCGTCAGAAAGATCACCAGCTCGGTCCGGCTGGTCACCACCTCAGTCGAACTCAACGCATCTCGCAGGCCCGGAATGCGGTTGATCAGCGGCAAGCCGCGCCGTCCCGCATCGCGGTTCTCGTCAATCAGCCCGGCCAGCACGATGGTCTGACCGGAATTCACCGACACCGTCGTATCCACATTGCGCGTCGAGATCGTCGGGGTGAGGCCGGCGCCCGAGGCGGCGCGCGAGACATTGGAGACTTCCTGCGTCACGGTCAGCGTCACCCGCCCGGTGGAGCTGACGCGGGGCGACACCACCAGAATGACGCCGGTATCGCGGTACTCCACATTGCTGACCAGGGGCGAGTCCGGATTGATCACGCTGGACGATGTGCGCGTGACGACCGGAACCTGGTCGCCGACCCGGAAGGACGCAGTCTGATTGTCCAGCACCATGACCGACGGAGACGACACGACGGTCAGATCGGTGATGCGCGACAGGGCGTCGAGCGTGAAGCGCGGGCCGCCAGCGCTTTCAATCACGAAGTTGAAGCCGGGGAAGGTCGGGCTGGGCTGGAAGTTGTCGCCGGTCGAAAATCCGCCGCGGCTGGAATCGCCCACGCGGTCGAGGCCGCCGCTTTCGAAGAAGAACTGCACACCATATCTCAAGGTGTCGTTCAGCGTGACTTCCGCAATCACAGCATCGATGAGCACCTGGGCCGGCGTGCGGTCCAGCGCGCGCAGGGCGCGTTCCACCATTGCGTGGCCCGGCGCATCGGCCAACACCAGAAGCGCATTGTTCACCGGATCGGCGATCACCCGGTAGCCATTGGCGCCCGATCCGCCGTTCGAGCGAACCGGGGCGGTGCGCGCTGTGGCTTCCGCCAGGTCCGGCGCGACGCCGCTCATCACCGGCGCGCCCGAGCCGAGCAATTGATTGAGCAGTTCGGCCGTTTCCACCGCCTTGCCGTTTTCCAGGAAATACGACCGCAAGGTCCCGCCGGAGGCGCCGCCCATATCCAGACGCGCAGCCCATTCGCGGGCCCTGTCGAGCAATTGCGGGCGGGCCGCAACGGCCAGCACGGCGTTCAGCCTGTCCACCGATTGCAGGCGCAGCGAACCGGCGCTGGCCCCGTCGCCCGAGGACTGGAAGATCGCGTCCATCTCCGCGATGACCGTGTCCGGCGTGACATTGATGAGCGGAATGAGCGCGATGGACATGCCCGACATCCAGTCGACGTCAAACGCTGCAATGGCGTCGGCGGCGTTGGTGCGCTCGCCCGAGGCGCCGACAATGAGGATTAGATTGCGCGCGGTGTCGGCCCGCACCGCGCCGGACCGGGTCACCACCGAGTCCAGCAATTGGCGCATATTGGCCGCCGACACGTATCTGAGCGGCACGACGCTGACGCCCCAGCCCGGACGCCCCGGCGCCGCCAGCCGGCCCAGGCCCGAGCTCTGGGCTTCGCCCGACGGCATGATGCGGTAGACGCCTTCAGCGCGCACCAGTGAGGCATTGTTCATGGCCAGCGTGGCTTCGAACAGGGCCAGCAGCGCCTCGCGCGAAACCGGGCGCGGCGTGGACGCTGTGATCCGGCCGGTGACGCGCGGATCAACCAGATAGGGCTCGTCAAGCAGATCGCCCAAAATGATCTGGGCGACCTCTTCCAGTTGCGCATCAGAGAAATTGATCGTGTAGGCGCCGCTCTCTACACGCTCTGCGTCCTGCCGGATGGCGCCGACGCGCGGCGTGGTTCCGTAAATCACCTGTTCCTGCAAGGCGGCCTCGGCGGGCGGGCGCTCTGCGGACGATCTGTCGGGCGCGGGCTCGGGCCGGGCCTGCTGGCTCTGGGAGGCGGGCAGTCTGGCCAGCGGGTCAATGACGACGTTGCGCGGGCCGGGGCTCTCGCAACCCGCCAAGGCCGCCATAATGGCGGCGGCGATGACCAGACGTGTTACAGTCATCATCAATTCGGTCCCGTTGGGCGCAAAGTTTCCCTCACTCGCCAATTAAGCACATGTGGCGCAGCGCCCCAAGCGGTTGGGTGCGCGGGCCGATTGTACAAGGCGTGCGCCGTTCACGGCTGTCGCGCGGCGCGGATGCGGATATCACCAACGTCAACAGCTGATCGCTTATGGATAGGGTGTCATTCCATATACAAACTGTGCAAATGACTGTGGCTGCAGCCAGCCTTCAGGCCGGCGCCGCGCGAAGCCGCCCCCGGCAAGCAGACTTGGAGACGACACAGATGTATGAGCGCACTGATCCCCTGGCGGTCATCGGTCCGGAGCCGGACGGTCCGGCGCGGGGAATCCTGGTGTTCGGCGCGCCGCGCGGCGGCACTTCGATGACGGCCGGCGTCATGCGCATCATCGGCGTGGATATGGGCGCCGGGCAAAACGACGCGAACAACGAGGATCTCGACATTCAGGAGGCGCGTGGCCGCGTCCAGCGACTGGCTGATCCGGCGTCGTCAGATTACGCTGCAGCGCTGGCTGACATGCGCCCGGTCATTGAGCGCCGCGCCCGCGCCGGGGGCGTGTGGGGATGGAAGGACCCGCACGGCGCGCTCTATGCACGAGACGCCGTCTCCCTCGTCCCGGCGGCGCGATTGGTGGTCGTCGTGCGCGATCCTGCCGCATCGGCCATGCGCACGTCGATGCTGACGGACACGCCTTTGACCAACGCCCTAGCGGATGTGCTGAGGCTTCTCACACGAGCGTCTGCGATCCTCGCCGCGCCGCCCTGCCCGATGGCGTTAGTCAGCTATGAAAAATCACTGGTGCGTCCTGAGCGCTTCGTCGAGCAGATCGCCGCCTTCTGCGGGGTGGAGCCCACAGAGGAGCAGATCGCGGAGGCGGAGGCGTTCATTTCGCCCGAACGCGGGCATGGCGCGACCAAGCAGGCGGGCTGGCCACGGCAAGGCGCGCTATAGCCCGGACAGCACAAGGGGCCCGCTTGCGCGGACCCCTTGGCCGTTCGTAAATGGAACCGGTTAGCCGTCGTATTCGGGCATCGCTTCGAGTTCCGTACGCGTCAGGGAGACCTGCACGCGCACATCCTCGTCGGCCGGCTTCCAGCCGATTTCGGCACGGTCGATGGGCAAGTTCACCGTGTGAGCGCCGAGGCCCAGGAAGCCGCCGACATCCACCAGCAGACCTTCAACACTGTCATCACCGTTGAGCACGACATCATTGACGGAGCCCACCTTGTCGCCAGCGGCGTCATAGACGTCCGCGTCGATCAGGCGTTCCGCGGTGCGCTCTTCGCGCTCGAGCGTCTCATACTCGTCAGAGAACACATCGCGCACCTGGGCGGCGAGCGAGCCCTCACCAGCCGACGCAGAGGCTTCGGTGCGCGCCTCGGCATAGTCAGCGCGGGCGGCCGCTGACGCTTCGGTGGAAGCTTCGGTGCGGGCGCGGTCGCCACGTGCAGCGTCACCATCACGCAGCTGGTCCTCGTCCCACTCCGGCAGCGCCTCGAGGTCTTCCCTCGACTTCGAGATGACGATGAAAAAATCGTCGAGCCCGGCTGCGCCGCTGTCGTCAGCGACAAAGCTCAGCTCGCCGATATCCACCATCACCGTGTGGGCGCCGAGGCCGAGAAAGCCGCCAACATCGACCAGAACGCCGCGGATCTCGCCATCCTTCGTCATGACGATGTCACTGATCGAGCCGATATCGTCCCAATTGTCACGATCGGCCAGGTAGCCGACCGAGCGGGAGCGCTGATAGCCGGCATCACCGCTGGCGGTGGGATCAGGCATGGCCGTGGCGTCCGCCGGGTCGAGCGTATACACCGTCATTCCGGTGAACGTGCTCGACAGGAATGCCGGCGCATCGGCGCGAATATCGGCGCGCGCTTCAGGATCGAAAGCATGGGCGTGCGCCGTGGCGCCAAACGCGGTCGCGGCAACAAGCGCTGTACTGAACATGAGGGTTTTCATCATTGTCTCCATCTCTTGTCTTGAGCGCCACACATTTTCGGGGCGCCTGATGCAACAACGGCACCAAAAATGATGGGTTCCACAGATACTGCATTAAGCTCCTACGGCTCAGATAAAAAAAGCAGCCGACGCGGGGTCAGCTGCTCATTTGCTTTATTATCATTACATAGAAGTCAGGCGCCCTTGGCCCACTCATCGACTTCCTTTTCCGCCTCATCACGCGCGACGCCATATTTTTCCTGGATCTTGCCGATCAGGGCCTCGCGATCACCGTCAATCTGCTGAAGCTCATCCTCGGTCAGCTTGCCCCATTGGGATTTGGCGCTGCCTGTAATCTGCTTCCACTTGCCTTTGACGATATCCCAGTTCATGGCGATCTTCCTTTTTGATGCGGGTATGCCGGTTCAACGTCAGCAATCCGGCCTGGTTCCGTCAGACCGCAGCCTTGACACCACGCGAGCGGATGATGACTTCTCAATCAACGGTCACAACTCTGGTCGGGCCATGAGCAAGATCGCTTGCGAGCACTGCCCCTTGCGGCAATTTGAACTGTTCACCGCCTTCACCCGCGACGAGCTGGCCTTCATGCGCGGCGGGATTGATCCGGGAGCGCCACACCGCCGCCCGCTGATTTGAGGCGGGGCCCCGTTTCGGGCTGTACTGTTGGATCAAAATGGAACCGCCAAGCTGATCGCACGTTATTGCTCCAGAGAGGCGCTTCGCCTCGCAACAAATATGGAGAGACACGATGCTTGGATGGGCTTTGACCTTCTTTATTGTGGCATTGATCGCTGCGGCGCTTGGGTTCACGGGAATTGCTGGCGCTTCAGCCGGAATTGCACAGATTCTGTTCTTTATTTTCCTGGTGCTGTTCGTGGTCGCAATGGTCGCGCGCGCCTTGCGTGGCCGCCCGCCCGTCTAACGGGTCAGGCCATACGGAACACACAGAGACGGGCCGCAACTGTTGTTGCGGCCCGTCTTCTTTGCGCGTTGTGCAGCAAGGCCTTTACCAAGCGCGGACATGCTGATTGCAGGCCTGTCACATCACTGCCTATGTCGTGGTTTATTGTTCACCCGATCCGTCAATGAGACATTGATGGTTGTGGCGCGCGGGTTTTCCGGGGCCCGCAAGGACAGGTTATGAACCGCTACAGCCTCATCATGCTTCAGACGCCGCTCGTGGCGCACGATCTGTCGCTCACGCTGGCAGAGCTGACCGGTACGCAGTGCATCATGTCGGCCGACGTGGACGATGCGTGCCGGCAACTGGCCAGCCTGCAGCCGGGCGCGCTGCTTCACGCCTTCATTCAATCAGATTTCAAGTCGCTCAAGGACGGTCCGCTGCTGACCCTGGTCACAGCGCTGGGCGGCCAGCTGGTGCTGATCGGCCATTCCGCCGAGCTGGAAGCCGCTGGCGGTGACCCGGGCGCGGCCCCGCCTGTCCTGATGCAGCCCTTCGGACTGGCGCAGGTCACCGACGTATTGAGCCGCATCACGCCGCGCGGATCCCGGAACGACGCGTCGCCGGCTCAGGCGTAACGTCACTGGACAGCCGGACGAGCTGATGCAGCGTGCGGCTCAGCCGGACGCCGCCATCGTTTCGGTGCTGGAGAAGAAAATCGCCTGAGACACGGCCGAGCGCACCTGTTCCTGGGTGAAGGGCTTGGTGATCAGGAAGGCCGGCTCGGGGCGTTCACCGGTCAGGAGCCGGTCCGGGAAGGCGGTGATGAACACCACCGGGACATCGCCCAGCACGCCCAGCAGATCATTCACCGCATCAACGCCCGAGCTGTTATCAGCCAGCTGAATGTCAGCCAGGATCAAGTCGGGCCGCAGCTCTTCGCCCAGACGGATCGCCTCGCGGCGCGTTGGGGCGATCCCGGTTACGGTATGTCCCATATCCTGAACGATGTTGCGGATATCCATGGCGATCAGCGGCTCGTCCTCGATGATCATCACCTTGCCGGGCACCTCGGCCTCCATCTCGCGCATGGCGGCCTGGACGAGCGCGTCGGCTTCGGGCGGGGTGGTGCGCATGATCAGCGCCACTTCCTCGCTGCGGAATTCCTCGATCACCCGCAGAAGCAGGGCCTCGCGCGAGCGCGGCGTCAGCCTGGCCATGCGAGCCTGGGCGCGGGCCTCCGCCCCGGCAGGCGCAGCGGCGTTCTCAGGTTCACTCAGTTTCGACCCGCTGCTCGACCAGACCGACTGAAACGCCCTGAACAGCGACACCTTCGCGCCCAGCTCGCTGTCGAGCATACTGCGGTCGGCCAGGATCGCTTCCATCGTCGCCGCAGCGTACCGGTCTCCGCTGGTCTGGTTGCCCGTCAGTGCGCGCGCATAGCGGCGCAGATAGGGCAGGCAGGTCACGATCTCGCTGGCCATGGACTGGTCAATCGCCGCGCCGTCCCCGGCCGGGGCTGAAGAGGACGGGGCGGAAGCGGGCGTATCGGACATGACAGCTCTCTGAAAATAGTGCGGACGGGGTGCTATTTGTCGGGAACCCAACGATTTTGACTGTGTTGGGTTCCAGATGACACAGTCTTTTTGGCATAATGGCGCCGACAACGTACCTGATGAGCATAGACTCAAGCCACCCAGACACCAACGGCCCGAACCCATGAAACAGACCGGACCTTCCGAAGATCGGCCTGAAAGCAGCGCCTCGCGTAAGGAAGACGCTGACGCGCGTCGCGCGCGCGCCACTGGCAAGACGCGCGGGCCCAAGGGCGTTGCGCCTGAGATCGCCCGTCAGATCGATGAAAATCTGAAACGTCTGTACCAGCAGCAGGTCGAGCAGGAATTACCGCCCGAACTGCAAGCGCTGGTCGCGCGGCTGAAAAGCGGCGACGTCCCGGGCGGCCCTGGCGGAAAGGATGGCGCATGACAGATCCGCTGCCCGCGCATGGCGCGGCGCGGAGTCCGGTCTCCCCGGCGCCCGCCGGAAGCCGGGCTCATATCGACGGCGATCCGCGCGACGCTATTATCGGCCATTTGCCGGCCTTGCGCACATTCGCCCTGAGCCTGTGCCGCGACGCCTCCCAGGCCGATGATCTGTTGCAGGACACAGTCGTCAAGGCATGGAGCAAGTTTCACCTGTTCACTGAGGGGACCAATCTGCGGGCATGGCTGTTCACCATTCTGCGCAATAATTTCTATTCCGGCCGGCGCAAGAAGGCGCGCGAAACGGAAGATCCCGACGAGATCATGGCGGGACAACTGGTCAGCAAGCCTGATCAGTACGGCCATCTGGCGCTGGGTGAATTGCAGGCCGCTCTGAAACGCATCCCCGATGAGCAGCGCGAAGCTCTGATCCTGGTGGGCGCCATGGGCTTCACCGTGGAGGAAGCCGCCGAGACCTGTGGCTGCGCGCCCGGCACGATCAAGAGCCGGACCAACCGCGCCCGCAAGGCGCTGGCGGCGCTGCTGGGTCTCGACGGACATGAGTCCAATCTCGCTTCGGACATCTCCGAGGCCATTCTGTCTGCAGAGCCGGATCCGTCTGCATGACCGTTCGCGGGTGAGCCCATTGTCATCTGTATCGCGCTTCTTCGGCCAGCTGGCGGTGCGTCTGGCGCTGCTCTTGTCCTTCGCGCTTCTGCCTCTGGGCATTCTGGCGGTAGTGACCAGTCTCAACAGCCGGGCGGTGGACCTGCGCAGCACCGAAAGCGCCCTGCTCAGCCTGACCGCCGAGGCGGCGGCGGGACGGCGCGCCCTGATCGAAAGCGCTTTCACCACCGCGCGCACCCTGGCCCAGCCTGTGCTCGAGCGGTCGATGTACCCGGCCGCATGCAGCGCGCTTTTGATGGACACCTTCCGGCGCGCGGGCGTGTACAGCTCTATCGCCTACACCGAAGCGGACGGGATGGCGCGGTGCACGTCTGACGGCGAGGTGTTCGACGATTCAGACAGTCCCATCTACCGCCAGATGATGGATATGCCGGTGCGCATGGTGCACCGGCGCGAGGACGGCGGCACAGGCGGCAATCCGGAGATGGTCGTCACCCATCCGGTGTTCGAGGAAGGCGTGCTGCGCGGCTTTCTGTCGATTTCGATCTCGCTGGACTCTGTCGCCTGGCTGAACCGGGTGGACGATGACGAGACCTATCTGCGCCCGGTCATGTTCAACCAGTTCGCAGACATTCTGGCGCCGGGCGACACGCAGGCGGTGCAAGCCTATCTGCCCGCCGAGCAGCGCCTGATCACGTTTGCCGGCTATTCCGGGGATACGGTGTTCAAAGGCCGCACGCAGTCGGGCGAGCCTGCTGTCTTCGCCGTCGCGACCCTCGTTCCTGACCTTTTGTACGTGATCGGCGTCTGGGATACCGAGAACGGCCCGGCGGCGATGCTGGACGTGGACCGCATGCCGCTCCTGTTCCCGCTCGCCATGTGGGTGGCCAGCATCGCAGTGGTTTTTTTCGCCCTGTATTTCCTGGTGATCCGGCATTTGCGCCGCCTCGGCCGGCAGATGCGCCGCCTGGCGCTGGGTGACCGGACGATGCCCGAACCCCTGTCGCCGCGCGTGTCGCACGAATTGCGCGACCTGCACGCCACCTTCCAGAAAATGGCCCTGCTGATCGCCCGCGACGAGGCCGCTCTGTCTGCGGCTCTGGCGAAGACGGAGGAGATGGTTCAGGAGCGCACGCTGCTTCTGAAAGAAGTGCACCACCGGGTGAAAAACAATCTTCAGCTCATCGCCTCGATCCTGAACCTTCAGATGCGCCGCCTGACCGATCCGCGCTCGCGCCAAGTGCTGCAGACCGTGCAGGACCGGGTGATCGGCCTGGCGACCATCCATCGCAGCCTCTACCAGACAGAAAACCTGTCTGATGCGCGCGCCGATACGTTAATTGAGGAGCTGCTGCGCCACCTGTTCGCCGTGGGCGAGGGGCCGGGCAATGACATTTCACTCAAGACTGATCTTGAGCCGATCGTCCTGTCGCCCGACCAGCTGGTGCCGCTATCGCTGCTACTGACCGAGGCGGTGACGAACGCTCTGAAATATGCCGGCCGCGACGCCGAGACGGGCCTGTGCTGGATGGAAGTAAGCCTGAAGGACGAAGACGGACTGGTCACATTGGTGGTCGTCAACAGCCTGGCCCCGCCTGCGGACCGGACAGGGCCGGATCCGAGCGAGACCGGATCAGGACTGGGCAGCGAGCTGATCGACGCTTTCAAGATGCAGTTAAACGCCGAGCTGGAGCAGGGCGAAGGCTCGGAAGGGGCCTCCGAATTCTGGCGCGTGCACGTGCGCTTCCAGATCTCCGATCTGGACCTGGATGATGGACCCGAATTGCGGGTGGACGCCGCTGCGGGCGCCACTTCAGCCACATCGAGCTGAAACGCCGCGCACGCGCGAGGAGCTGGCGGAAGGCCCCGTCAGAGCGCGGACAGCCAGAAGCGGCGGAACGGCGGCCGTGAAGACCGCCCACGCGCCTAAGGCTTAGGCTTCTGGTTTTGAAGATAAACCGTCATCCCGAACAGGAACGCCTCTACGATGGGCGGCATCTCCTGTTTGGGTCCGGGCGCCCCATCAGATGGTGGCGGGCGGCGCTTTAGTTGCGCCAGCGGCGAGTCGATCGGCGGCTTGTCCTGCGCACCGCGCAAGCTGATCACGACCAGCCCCAAGCCGGTAAAGATGGCGGCTAGGATCGCCGACGCGCCGGACACGCCCACAACCTGCGCCAATGCCGTCCAAGCCGCAGCGGCGGCGAAGCCGACGCCCGTCATGACGAGCACCACGCCGGCAGCGCCCATGAGCGTGCGCCGCTTATGCCAGTCCAGCCGGGCGCCGATCTGTTTGAAGATCAAAAGCATCAGCGCCGCGTGAGAGCCATGGCGAGCAGAAAGCCGGCGCTGGCCGACAGCCCCATGGCGACACCCGGGCGTTCGCGGGCGAAGGTTTCCACCTGAGAGGCCGCGTCTTCGATCTGGTCGCTCGCAGCCTCGACACCGTCCTTGGCGGCAGAGAGCGCCTTGCGACGGACGCTGTCGGCATCATCGGCCGCCTCACGCGCTTTTTGTTTTACGAGCCCCTGGGCAGTCTCGCTGAGACTGGCCAGATCGGCCTTCAAAGCCGCGACTTGCTCGCGCAGTTCTTCATAGCTCAGCTCGGCTGCATCACCGGCGGCCGACGCCGCCTTGCCGGCGTGATCAACCGCCTTGCCTGCCGCGCGGGCGGAGCCGCTCTTGTTGCCATCCGTACTCGATCTTGCCATTCATTTGGCCCTTTCATCTTTGTACCAGGGGAAAACAACGCCTGCGCCGGCCTTCGGTTCCAGGGAGGTTTCAGCGAGGCCTCACGCGCTACAGTCAAGCTCGCCAGGCCCGGTACAGCGCTTGCGGTCCGCCCGCCGGCAAACACGGGATCTGCACACTACACCCCCGGCCCTTGACCTCCCCCCCCCGGTGAGAGGCACGCTGTACGCTGGAAAAGACCCGCCCGGCAGGAGGCCGCGCCATGACCAAATCCATCGCTTCGCTCTACCGCATGGAGACGCCCGAGCATGTTTGTCCCTACGGGCTGAAAAGTCGGCACTTGTTGCGCAGCAAGGGCTATGAAGTTGACGATCACGTGCTCGAAAGCCGTGAAGCGATTGACGCCTTCAAGGCCGAGCATGGCGTCAAGACCACGCCGCAAACCTTCATCGGGGGCGAGCGCATTGGCGGGTATGAGGCGCTGGAGGCGCATCTGGGCGTGGCCAAACCGAAAAAGGACACCACCTACGCGCCGGTCATCGCCCTGTTCTCGGTGGCTGCGCTGCTGGCGCTGGCGGTCGCCTGGCAGACCGGTGGGCCGCTCCTTCACATCGACACGGTGGAGTATTTCATCGCCATCGCCATGGTGCTGCTGGGCCTGCAGAAACTGACCAATATCGAGGCCTTTGCCACGATGTTCCTCAATTACGACCTGCTGGCGCGACGCTGGGTTCCCTATGGGCGCATCTATCCGTTCGCCGAAGCGGGCGCAGGCGTTCTCATGCTGGCGGGCAGCCTGATCTGGCTCGCCTCCCCCGTGGCGCTGTTCATCGGGACGATCGGGGCGGTATCGGTGTTCAGGGCCGTCTATATCCAGAAGCGCGAACTGAAATGCGCATGCATGGGCGGCGACAGCCGCGTGCCGCTGGGCTTCATCTCGCTGACCGAGAACCTGATCATGATCGCCATGGCCATCTGGATGCCGCTGCGCATGTACGGGCTGATGTGAGGCGCGGCCGATGGACCCTCTGTGCTCCACCTCATTGCACTCCCACCGCACCACCGCTTTGTGTTCCCCTTGATCAAGCCTATTCTGTCCCGAACGGCTCAGACATCGAATGAAAGAGACAGAGATGGCCAGACAGGGTGTGAGACGGCGTGATTTGCTGCGCGGATCAGCGGCGGTAATCGGCGCGGCGGGGGTGTTGGGCGGTGCGTCGCAGGCACTGGGCCGGGCGGACGCGCCCGAGCCGTCTCTGGCGGGTCAAACCATTCTTATTACTGGCTCATCCTCGGGCTTCGGGCGGCTGGGCGCAGAGCATTATGCAAGGCTTGGCGCCCGGGTCTTCGCTTCGATGCGCAATCTGCCGAGGCCCGAGGCCGATGAGCTGACCGCCCTGGCCGAAGCCGAGGGGCTCGCCATCGAGGTGGTGGAGATTGACGTCACCTCTGAAGACAGCGTAGCGCGCGGCGTGGGCGCAGTGCTGGAGGCGACGGGCGGAACCCTCGACGTATTGATCAATAATGCTGGCATCGCGCTGGGCAGCCCGATCGAGCTGCAGGACATGGAGGCGACGCGCCTCATCTTTGAAACCAACACCTACGGCCCCCACCGCATGGCGCGCGCCGTTCTGCCGGCCATGCGCGCGGCCGGTCACGGCCTGATCGTGCAGATATCCTCACAGCTGGGCCGGGTGATCGCGCCGGGCCTGGGGCATTACTCGCCGACCAAGTTCGCGCTGGAGGCTATGAGCGAGGCGATGGCCTATGAGCTGGTCCCCCACGGCATTGACGTGACGATCATCCAGCCCGGCGGCTACCCCACGCAAATATGGGAGAATGCCAGCGGGCTCGGCGCTGCGCTGCGCGACCGGACGCCGGAAGAGCAACTGGCCGCCTACCCTGAACTGACCGCCGGCATGGGCGAAGCGCGCGGCGGCGGCGGGACCACCGATCCGATGGACATCCCCAACACCATCGCCGACATCATCGCCAGTCCGCGCGGAACCCGCCCCCTGCGCCTCGCCGTCCACCCGGGCAACAGGCCCCAGCTTGGCATCAACGAAGCCAGCAACGAGGCCCAGCTCGCCTGGCTGGGCGCCTCGCCCTTCAGCCCGTGGATCCGCAGCGTGCTGGAGCGCTAAAGCGACGCCTAACCCGCAGCCCGGTCCGCCTGCAGCACCAGCTTGCGGTAATCGTTGAGGTCGCCGTCATAGCGCGAGGCCTTGCCGTCCTTGACCAGCCAGAGCTGGTCAGCGGTGCCTTCGGCCAGATAGACGTCGTGGGTGATCAGGACGACCGCGCCGTTATAATCGTTGAGGGCGTAGATCAGCGCTTCGCGGCTGTCGATGTCGAGGTGGGAGGTCGGTTCGTCCAGGATCAGGATGTGGGGCTTTTCCATCGCCATCAGGCCGAGCAGAAGCCGCACTTTCTCGCCGCCGGAGAGCTTTTCGATCTTGGTCTCCACCTTCTCGTAGGAGAAGCCCATGGCGGCGGCGGCGGCGCGTTGCTTGGCCGGCGGCGTGTCCTTGGGCAGGGCGTCGCGCACATGCTCCAGCACGGTTTCGCCGGGGTGCAGCTCGTCCATCTGGTCTTGCGAGAAATAGCCGATGCGCAGCGAGCGCGGCGCCACCCGGTCGCCCGCGATCAGCTCCAGCCGCTTGGCGATGGATTTGACCAAAGTGGTCTTGCCCTGGCCGTTGGCGCCGACAATGGCGATGCGGTCCTCAGGATCAAGGCGCAGATCGATGCCGGACAGGATCACTGCATCTTCGCCATAGCCCACCGAGGCGCCGCGCAGCTGCAAAAGCGGCGGGGAGAGCTTGTCGGTGGAGGTGGGGAAGGAGAACGGCGTCGTGCGCTCTTCGAGCGGGACGGTGATCTCCTGCATCTTTTCCAGCATTTTCACGCGCGACTGGGCCTGGGTGGCCTTGGAGGCCTTGGCGCGGAAGCGGTCGATGAAGGCCTGCAGGTGGGCGCGGTCGGCGTCCTGCTTGGCGCGCTGGCTTTCCAGAAGCGCCGTCTTGGCCGCGCGCAGCCTCAGCCAGGCGTCATAGCCGCCTGGCGAGACCGAGAGCTGTTTGTGCTCCAGCGCCATGGTGTGGGTGACGCAGCGATTGAGCATTTCCCGGTCGTGAGAGACGACCAGTACGGTGTGGGGGTATTTTTTGAGGTAGCTCTCAAGCCAGGCCGCGCCTTCCAGATCGAGATAGTTGGTCGGCTCGTCCAGCAGGAGAAGGTCCGGCTCGGAGAACAACACCCCGGCAATGGCCGCGCGCATGCGCCAGCCGCCGGAGAACTCGCGCGTCGGGCGGTAGAGATCGGCGTTGGTGAAGCCCAGCCCCATCAGCACATCGGCGGCGCGCGCCTCGGCCGACCAGGCGTCGATATCGGCCAGGCGCATGTGGATCTCGCCGATCCGGTCGGGGTCCATCGCCGTTTCAGCTTCCTGCATCAGGGCGTGGCGCTCGGCGTCGGTGGCCAGCACCACGTCGAGAATGGTGTCGTCGGACGGCTCCACCTCCTGCGCGACCCAGCCCATGCGCGCGCCTTTATTGAGGCGGATCGCGGAATCGGGCGACGGGCTCTCGATCTCCTCGCGGATCAGTTTGAGCAAGGTGGACTTGCCCGTGCCGTTGCGGCCGACCAGGCCGACTTTCCAGCCGCTGGATATTTGCGCGGACGCATTCTCGAACAAAGAGCGCGCGCCGATGCGGTAATCAAGGTTTGTGATCGTGAGCATGAGTGCGGTGTAGTCATGCCAGCGCGCGGCGCAAAGGGGGCGGCGCGTACCAAGCGCACATCACGGGCGTGAAACGCATGGGCGAGGCTGTTGCCAGACGGGTCCAAGCTGGCGCGCTGTCACGCGTTGCAGCGTCTGGCGGGCCGCGTCCCTGAAGCAGGTAGGCGGCGGAACGCCCAGGCGCCCTATGCCAACTCGGCCCAGGCGCGCACGAAGGCATGGCGCGGCGTGCCGCTTACGGCGACCGGATCAACCCTGCGCCAACGCTCCAGCGCGCCGGCATCGCGGGACGCCACATGAACTTCATCAGAGAGCGAGATCATATCCGCACCGGCGCCGCGCAGCGTCCTGCCCAGGCTGTCAGGCGTGTGGAAGGACACATGGCCGTTGCGCGCGGAGGCGTACCACCAGTCCGGCGCCAGGGTTTCAGGTTGCAGCAGGGTGGAGAAGACCACCACGCCGCCCGGCGCGAGCAGAGCAAGCAGGGTCGAAAACAGCGCGCGTTGGGCCGGAACATGCTCGACGACTTCAAAGGCGGTGACGATGTCAGCCCGCCAGTCCGGCAGCGTCTCGCCGGAGTAAAACGGATCAAATGCGACGGCGTCGATCTCCTGATCCCGAAGCAGGGCTGCGGTGCGGCCCTCACCGCCGCCATAATCGATCAGACGGTGTCCTTCACACAGCGGCGCCAGCCAGCGCGCCAGCCGGGCCGGACGCTCCTCCTCAAACGGCGGGTCGCACAGGTGATAGTCTTTATTGTAGATGCGCTCCCGGAATGTCTCCGGCGTCCAGGCATGCATGTCGCGAAATCGGGCAAAGCCGCACACGGTGCATTTCACGAGCGCCGTGTCGCCGATGTCATCATTATAAAGACGAACACCTTCGAAATAGTCGCTGCAGGAGACGTTCGTCTCCTTGAGAAAGACGTGCGCTTCGGCAGCCCCGCATACGGGGCAGCTGGTTTCCTGAAATGCCTGCATGAACGCCCCTGCTGTCGTTATCCGTGTCCGGATCACGCGCAGATCCCTCGCGGCGCCCGGTCCTGTCAGGGCGTCGCGCCTCTCATAGATCATGGCGGCGGCCGAAGCGAGCGCGCAGGCAAGCAAGCGCGCTGAGCATAAGCGGAACCTGGAACCGCCGGGGAGCATTATACACGTCAGCCCCAAAGCCAACGGAGTGACCATGGCGCGTAGCCTGCATCTGCTTGTGAACCGGAACGCCGGCGCCTTCACCGGCGGGCTGACCGTAGAGGATGTAGTGAGCAGGCTTGAAAGCGCGGGCTGGTCCCCGGTCACAATCGCCGACCTCACCGACGATATCGAGGCCGGGATTGCACAGGTCAAAAGCGAGTTTCACGATTGTGTCGCTATTGCTGCGGGCGACGGCACGGTGGCTGCGCTCGCCACCGCGTTCGCCGCCCTGGACAATCCGCCACCCTTGCTGGTCCTGCCCGCAGGCACCGCAAACCTGCTGGCCCGGCGCATTTGCGGCGAGGCGGACATGGCCGCGGTCATCGCCGCATCCGCCGGCTGGGCGCCGCGCCAGATACCGGTTGGCCGGATCGGTGGCCGGAGTGATGGCCGGGCGTTTCTGATCGCCGCCGCGGTGGGGATCACACCCTCGTTCGCCCAGGCGCGCGAATTGCTGCGCAAGCCGCCCAGCGGAGGACGCATGGCCGCCGTCTGGCGCCATTTGCAGGTCGGGAGGCGCGGCCTGTCCACCCGCTATATCGGCTTTCTGGTGGATGAGGAGACGCGCTACCGGCCGGCCAAGGCGGCCTATATCTCTGTGGGGCGGATGGGCGATGCCCACGCGCGCGACGGCGAGTCCGTCTTTGCCCCGCTGCTGGAGATTTATGCCGGCCGGCCGCAGGGCGTCATTGACCTGTCCATCATGGTCGCACGGGCCGCCTTCAATGATTTCGAACATCAGCCGCGCGCCTGGCGCACCACCGCACGCCGGATCGAAGCCAACGCCAGGCGGCCCATCCCGCTTATCGTCGACGGCGAGCCGTTCGAGGCGAACGCCCCGGTGGTGTTCGAGTTGATCGAGGATGGCCTGTGTGTCATGTCCCCGACGGCATGACGCGTCTGTTGCACATTGCGGACCTGCATTTCGGCGACGAGAGTCGGTCGCTGGTCGAGTCTCTGGCCGAGTATTGCCAGGGCCACCCGCCCGACGCCGTGATCGCCACCGGCGATTTCACCCAAGCCGGACGCCGCAGGGAGTTTGCCCAGGCGCGCGCCTTTTTTGACTCCCTCAAGGTTCCAATCATCGGCGCGCCGGGCAATCATGATGTGCCGGTCTATGCCGTTGATCACCGCGTCCTGACGCCCTGGCAACGCTTTCACCGCCTGGTGGGACCGGTGGTCTCGCCCCGCCTGAAGACTGATGCCTTCCATGTGGAAACCCTGCACACGGCGCGGCGCGCGCAATGGCGCCTCGACTGGTCGCTGGGGCGCGTGTCGCGGCGCGATGTCAAGAATTTGGTCGCCCGGTTCGATCTGGATGACGCCGCCCTGCGCATCGCCGCCTGTCATCACCCGCTGATCACGCCGGATGATGCTGCGGGCCGCGGGCGCACAAGGCGCGGGCCGGAAACCGCGAGCGAACTGGCGCGCCATTGCAGCCTGGTGCTCACGGGCCATCTGCACCGCACCTTCGCCCTGCCGGTCGAAGCCGGGAACAACACATGCTGGTTTGTCGGCGCTTCGACCGCCTTCTCCGGGCGCACCCGGATCGAACCGGCAGGGTTCAACGAGCTTGTCCTGGAGCGCGAGGCGATTCGCTTGGTGCACCATGAAGCCGACGCGGCCGGACGGTTTCATCCGGCCCGCGATCAGACTCTGCCGCTGCGGGCCTGACAGTGTGTCAAAGCGGTCTAGCGCCGCGCAATGATCCAGACTGCGTGGACAATGCCCGGGATATAGCCCAGCAGCGTCAGCAGGATATTGATCCAGAACTGCACGCCGATCCCCACCTGCAGGAAGACGCCGACCGGCGGCAGGAGGATCGCAAAGACGATGCGGACAATATCCATGGGAATTCCTTGTTTGCGTTGCGGCGCTGTGCGCGCCGCCGTATATTGCAACCCCCTGCCCGGTGGCGCGGTTCCGCCCTGACTGCCCAAAGTGCGGCCGGGCGGCGCGCAGCAGGCTGCCCTGCAAGCCGAGCCTCTGACGAGCATCCGGAATTGTCAGCGATTGCGGGTGTGTGCGGCAGTTTTCCGCAAAGGGCGGGCGATGCTTTCGGGCGCCTTGTCTTCCATCGTGCGCAGCCCCCGGTCCAGCTTCGGGTTGTTCACGCGCCGCCGGTGCAACCATGACCGGGCGCGCCCGGAGGTCGTCACGATCATTGCGGCGCCCGCCGGTATCAACACGATTCCCAGGGGCACGGGCGACCAGGCCAGCACGAGCCCGGCCAGAATGCAGATGACCCCTGCAATTGTGACGATTAACGACATGGCGCGACATGATCCGTGTGGCTGAAATCCCGCTGGGTCAATCCGCGCAGGCTCCGCCGGTTCCTTTCCGGCCTGTGGCGTGGCCGGTCATGTCAGCCATCCGCGCGCCGCCGGTTTGCTATCGGGCGGGCGGTCGGATTTACTTGGATGGCCGGGGGCAGACTGAAGTTGAAACAACAAGCCGTGTTCCATCCCGTGTTCCTGACCGTGTTGAAGCGCGCCGTCCTGATGGCGCTGGTATGGCTGGCCCTGACCGGCGGCGATGCGCAGGCGTGGGTGTATGGCGCAGTCGCGGTGGTGTGCGCGACGGCGCTGAGCCTGATCCTCCTGCCCGCCGGGCCGCGGCCGGCGCGCGTGCTTCGCCTGTTCGCCCTGTTTCCCGGCTTCTTGATGCGCTCCATTGTGGGCGGCGTGGATGTCGCCTGGCGCGCCCTGCACCCGCGCCTGCCTGTCAGCCCGGGCTGGGTCTCGCAAAAGACCTCGATGCGCGATGGCCCGGCGCGATCGCTGTTTGGGGCGGAGACCAGCCTTCTGCCCGGCACGCTGTCGGCCGGATGCGATGAGGCGGGCCTGAAGATCCATTGCCTCGACGCGAGTGAGCGAACGCAAACACGCCTCGCCGCCGAGGAAAAGCGCCTGGCGCGCGCCTTCTCTGAGGACGGGGACGCAAACGAGGAAGGCCGCGTCTCATGATGGAAGAGCTCTTCATGCTGGCGGCCCTGTGTGTGCTGCTGTCGGTGGCCGGGGCGCTGTACCGGGCCTGGCGGGGGCCAGGCCGCGCTGACCGTATGATGAGCGCTCAGCTGATTGGATCAGGCGGGGGGGGCGTAGCGGTGCTGATCGCTGCGGCCCGGCGCGAACCCGCCATTCTCGACGTGGCGTTGGTACTGGCCTTGCTCGCCGCCTTCGCCGCCATCGCCTTTGTGAAGACCATTACCCGCGACGGCGCCGGGGATCCCGAAGCAGACACGGAGGACGGGCGATGAGCGTTGTCGAACTGATCACCGCCGCCCTGCTGGCCATCGGCGTGTTCTTCTATTTCGCCGGGACGGTGGGAATTCTGCGTTTTCCCGACGTGCATTCGCGCCTGCATGCCCTGACCAAGGCGGACAATCTGGGACTTATGGCCATCGTGATCGCGGCGGGCCTGCATTTCGGCGACGGGTGGATTGCCGGAAAGCTCGCCCTGATCTGGCTGCTGGCCCTGTTCGCCGCCGGCATGGCGGCCCAGCTGGTCGCCCGCGCGGCGCTCTCTCCGGAGCATAACGCGTGAGTCTCGCCTTCGACCTGGCCCTGTGTATCCTGATCCTCGGCGCGGCCGCTCTGGCCGTGTTCGGACGCGATCTGTTCGGCTCCATCGTGTTCTTCATCGTCTATGGCGTGCTGATTGCGCTAGCCTGGATCACCCTCGGCGCAGTGGACGTCTCGCTGGCCGAGGCCGCCATTGGCGCCGGCGTGACCGGCGTGCTGCTGATCGGCGCATGGCAGGGCATACGCGATGGCGGCGGCGGCGAACCCGAAGCTCCAACGCCCTGGCCCCTGCATCTCGCCGCCGGCGGGGCCGCTGCGGCGCTGTGCGGCGTGATCAGCTTTGCCGTGCTCTCCCTGCCCGGCCATGACGGGCTCGCCGGCGAAGTGCCCGAAAATCAAGGCGCGCTGGAGCTTGGCAATCCGGTAACCGGCGTGCTGCTGGGTTTCCGCGCCTATGATACGCTTCTGGAAACCCTCGTCCTGACCGCAGCGCTCGCCGCAGTCTGGTCGCTGACGCCATCCCAATTCTGGGGCGGGATACCGGGGCCAAACCATGTCAAACCCCCCGACGGCGTGCTGGCGAGTTTCGGGCGCATGCTGCCGCCGCGGGGCCTCATAGTGGCGGTCTATCTGGTCTGGGCGGGCGCCGACGCACCCGGCGGCGCCTTTCAGGCGGGCACGGTTCTGGCGGCGGTGTGGATCCTGATCGTGCTGGCGGGGCTGCGCGACGAACCGCGCCTGTCGAGGCTGCCGCTGCGCGCCCTGATCATTCTGGGGCCGCTGGTTTTCCTCGGCGTGGGGCTCATCGGCATGCTGCTGGGCGCGCCGCTGAGCTATCCTGAAGGACAGGCCAAGCCTGTCATTCTCGTCATCGAATACGCCCTCACCCTGTCCATCGCAGCGACCCTCGCCCTGCTGATCGCCGGACCGGCGAGGCGGCGGTGATGGAGGCGCTCACCGATCGCAGCGTGCTGTACGCGCTGACCGGCGCGGGGCTCATCGCGCTGGGGTTTTATGGCTTCATCGTGCGCCGCGCGCTGATCCACCGGCTGATCGCCTTCAATGTGATCGGCAGCGGGATCTTCCTCCTGTTCGGCGGCGCAGCGTATTTCGGCGGCGGCGTAGACCCGGTCCCCCAGGCGCTGATCATCACCGGCATTGTCGTGGCCCTGGCTCTGACCGCCTTTGCCGCAGCGCTGGGCGTACGCCTGGCGCAGGATGGAGATGAGGATGACGACAGCGATGACGATGCGGAGGGCGGTCCATGAGCCTGCTCTTTGCGCTGGCCGCTGCGCCGCTCGGCTTCATGCTGGCCAGCCTGATCCTCGGGCGGCGCGCGCCGCATCTCATCTGGATCGCTGCGCCTGTCATGCTCGCCCTGGCGGTGCTTGTGGCGCTGGGCGCGAGCGCCGGAGCGACGGGCGGCCCGCTCGGCGGCTGGGACGCGCCTCTGGGCATTGTGCTGGAGGCGGACGGGCTGGCCGCCGCGCTCATTCTCGCCAGCGCCGTGACGGCCGCGATCACCGGCCTGTTTGCGCTCGCCCGCTTCGGCCCGGCCGGGCGCGAGACGACGCGGCGCTATACCTTCTGGCCGCTCTTCTATGGGCTTTGGGCGGCGCTGAACGCGGTCTTCATCAGCCGGGATTTGTTCAATCTCTACGTGGCGCTGGAGCTGTTATCGCTGTGCGCGGTGGCGCTGGCCGCGTTCGGGTCGCGCAAGGCGGCGATGCATTATCTCATGGTCGCGCTGGCCGGGTCGCTGGCCTATCTCCTGGGCGTGGTGCTGATCTTCGCCAGCGTCGGCACGCTGGATATCGGTCTCATTGCGCAGCGCGCGGGCGATGCCCGCACGCCGGTCCTGATCGGCGCAGCGCTGATGTCGGCGGGGCTTCTGGCCAAGACCGCATTGTTTCCGCTGCATGGCTGGCTGCCGCCCGCCCATGGCGCCGCGCCGCCCGTGGTCAGCGCGCTTCTGTCGGCGCTGGTGGTCAAGGCGTCCTTCTTCATCCTCCTGCGCATCTGGTTCGAGGCGCTGCCGGCCCTGGCCGGCCCGGACATGGCCCAAGCGTTCGGCGTGCTGGGCGCAGGCGCGGTGCTTTACGGATCGGTGCTGGCCCTGCGCCAGCAGGGGCTGAAGGCGCTGATCGCCTACTCCACGGTGGCGCAGCTGGGCTATCTGTTTTTCGTCTTCCCGCTGGCGGGTGCGGGCGGCGCAGTGACGCCCTGGGCGGCGGGCGCCTGGGGCGCGATGGGTTTTCAGCTCAGCGCCCACATGCTGGCAAAGGCCGGGCTGTTCCTGGCCGCCGGGATCATCATCCACGCCCTGGGCAGCGGGACGATCCGGGACATGGCGGGCGCCGGGCGCGCCCTGCCGGTCACGGTGCTGGCCTTTGGCCTGTGCGCCATCTCGCTGATGGGCTTGCCGCCCAGCGGCGGCTTCATGGCGAAATATCTGATGCTGATCGCGGCGCTGGAATCGGGCGCCTGGCCCTATGCGGCCGTGATCATCGCCGGCGGACTTCTGGCCGCCGCCTATCTGTTCCGGCCCATCGCGCGCTTCATGAGCGGGACCGACACGCCAGCCCTTCAAGCCCGCGTGCACTGGGCCCTCCCGCTGGCGCCGCTGGCGCTGGGCCTTTGCGCACTGACGCTGGGGGTCCTGTCGGCGGGTCCCTATGAGCTGATGGTCACCGGCCTGCCGCAAGCGGGCGAGGCGGGGCTCGACGAGGTGGAGCCGGGCCCATGAGCGCGACAACCCTCATCCCCGTCCTGCTCTTGCTGGCGCCGTTTATCCCGGCGCTCCTGAGCGCCGCGCTGCCGGGCCGGGCGCGGGTGCGCAACGCCATCAACATCAGCTTCGCCGCGCTGAAACTCGCCCTGGTCGGCTTTGCGCTGGCCGGGGTGGAGGCAGGGGCGGAGTATGAGTGGCGCATCTTCTTCGTGCCGGGCCTGGAGCTGATCCTGCGCCTCGACGCGCTGGCCCTGCTCTTCGTCACTCTGTCAGCCGTCCTGTGGATGGCGACGACGCTCTACGCCATCGCCTATCTGCACGGCACGGCGCACCAGGCGCGCTTCTTTTTCTTCTTCAATCTGTGCGTGGTGGCCGCGACGGGCATCGCCATGTCGGGCTCGCTGATCAGCTTTTTCCTGTTCTATGAATTGCTCACCCTCGCCACCTGGCCGCTGGTCGTCCACACCGGCAGCGCCAAGGCCATGAAGGCCGGGCGCATCTATCTGGCCTACACGCTGGCGGGCAGCGCGGCACTGCTCGCCGGGATCGTCTGGCTGGAGAGCGGATCAGGCCCGGTGGAGTTCGCCAATGGCGCGGCGCTGTCGAGTTTTGGAACCCTCAGCCAGAGCCTGATCTTCATCCTGCTCATCGGCGGGCTGGGCGCCAAGGCGGCGCTGGTCCCGCTGCATCCCTGGCTGCCCGCCGCCATGGCCGCGCCGGCGCCGGTGAGCGCCCTGCTCCACGCCGTCGCCGTGGGGAAGGCCGGCGCATTCGGCATCGTGCGCGTGATCTAGGACGTCTATGGCATAGACACGGTGGCGGCGCTGGGGCTGGGCATGCCGCTGGCCATGCTCGCCTCGGCCACCATCCTCTATGGGTCGCTTCAGGCCGTGCGTCAGAGCGCTATCAAGAAGCGCCTCGCCGACTCCACCGGCCGCCAGGTCAGCTAGATCGTGCTGGGCGCGAGCCTCGCCGGCCCCTGCGCCGTGATCGGCGGGCTGGGGCATCTTGTCCATCAGGGGCTGATGAAGATCACGCTCTTCTTCGCCGCCGGCGTGCTGGCCGAGCGGGCGGGCGTCAGCGCCATCGACCAGATGGACGGGATCGGCCGGCGCATGCCGGTCACGCTCGCCGCCTTTACCGTCGCTGCGCTGGGCATGATCGGCGTGCCGCCCATGGCGGGCTTCATCTCCAAATGGCATCTGGCCATTGGCGGTTATCAATCTGGCGCCAACTGGGTGATCGCCGTGCTGATCGCATCCAGCCTCCTCAACGCCGCCTATTTCCTGCCCCTACTCTACCGGGCCTGGCTGAAACCGGCCTGTGACGCCTTGCCAAGCCGCGAGGCGCTGGCCGCCAGCCGCACCTGGCTCCTGATCCTGCCGGGCGCGTTCACCGCCGCCGCCGCGCTGGGCGCGGGCCTGTTCGCCGGCTTCGACATGAGCCCGCTGGGCTGGGCCAGCCTGATCGCGGAAAGGATCACGACGCGATGAGCGCGCTCTGGCTCCTGCCGCTGGCCATCGGCCTGCCGCTTGTTCTGGCGGCGCTGAGCGCGCTGCCGCTGGTGCGCGAGCGCAGCCTGACACTCGCCATCGCCGCGCCTTTGCCCGGACTGGCCGCCGCCCTGTTCGCGCCGCGCGGCGAGGCGATTGTCATCCCCGATCTGGTGCTGGGCGTGACCCTGACCTTGAGCGATGCCGGCGCGCTGTTTCTGGGTGGGGCGAGCCTGCTCTGGCTGATCGCCGGGCTGTATTCGCGCCTGCACATGAAGGGCAAGGACGGGGCGGGCAATTTCGCCCTGTTCTGGAATCTGTGCCTGGCCGGCAATATGGGCGTCTTCCTCGCCGCCGACGCCGTGACCTTCTACGTCGCCTTTGCGCTGGTCTCGCTGATGGCCTTCCCGCTGGTGATCCATGACCGCAGCGCCAAGGCGCTGCATGCGGGCGTGGTCTATATCGTGCTGGCGGTGCTGGGCGAGGCGGCGTTGCTGGGCGGGCTCATCCTGGCGTCGGGCGCGGCGGGCGGCTCGACCGAGATGGCCGCGCTCACCGACGCCATCTGGCTGTCCGCCGACCGCCCCCTCATCCTCGCCTTGCTGATCGCCGGATTCGGGATCAAGGCGGGCCTCGTTCCCTTGCATATCTGGCTACCGGTGGCGCACCCGGCGGCGCCAGTTCCGGCGTCCGCCGTGCTCTCCGGCGCTATCGTCAAGGCGGGCGTGTTCGGCCTTCTCGTCTTCCTGCCGCTGGGCGCGGAGCTTTCCGTGTCGGGCGGGATATTGACCGCGCTGGGCTTCACCGGGGCGTTCGGCGCGGCGATCTACGGCCTCACCCAGCGCGACCCCAAGGCGGTGCTCGCCTATTCCACGGTGAGCCAGATGGGGCTGGTGCTTGCAGCAATCGGTGCGGGGCTCGCCGCCAGCCTGCCGCTGGAGGCGCTGATGGCGGGAATCGCGATCTACGCCCTGCATCACGGGCTCGCCAAGGGCGCGCTGTTTCTCGGCGTCGGCGCGATGACCACCGTATCGGGCAGCGCCGCACGGCGCCTGCGTCTCGCGCTCGGCCTGATCGCCCTGTCGGTCGCCGGCCTGCCCCTCACCGGCGGCGCGCTGGCCAAGCTCGCCCTCAAAGCCCCGCTGGGCGCGCTGCACGAAGGGCTGATCACCGTTTCGGCCCTGACCACCGCGCTCCTCCTCGCCCATTTCCTGCGCCTCATGCAGCCGCGCGAGGAAACCGTTGAGCCCTCGCAGCCCTTGCGATCCATCCTGGTGATGATCCTGGGTTTTTGCGCGATCACCCTGCCCTGGCTGGCGTTCAGCCAGTCGGGCCTGACCATCAACTACACCTGGCAGGCGGGCAATCTTATGAACGCCGCATGGCCGCTGGCGCTGGCGGCACTCCTCATCCTGCTGGTCAGCCGCAGCCGTCTGAAAGCGCCCCCTGCGCCCCAGGGCGATCTGCTCGCCTTTGTTGAAGCCGCTGGACGCCCGATGGCCGCCGCGGCGCGTTCACTGACGCGCGACAACGCCAGGCGCCGGGGCCGCGACACGGCTTCGAACGCCCCCGCCTGGCGCGACCGCCTTGGCGCCCTGATCGACAAGACAGAAGCCATGCTGGACCGCACCCTGGCGCTCTCGCTGCTGCTCATCGCTTTGGCGGGCGTGGCGCTATTGCTGGGGTAAAGGGCGCCGGAGCATCAGCGCGAGAGAATAGCGGTGCTGTCAGGCGAACGCGAACCGGTGTCGGTCTTCCGGGAGCAGCGAAACCGCCCTGCCCGGCTCACGCCGGTTTAATCTAACAGAACAGAACGGATTGTTGATCCGAGGACGCAACGAAGCCGGACGGGGCGGTTCAAGCGGTTTTCTCCGGACACGTCCGCCCTGTCACCTCGCCGCATGCGGCTATGATCCGGACCGGCAGAACTGGGCTTTGGCCGCGAAAACTCGTGGCGAAGCGGCGCAGCCATTTATCACTTTCATTATCATACTAACTATGACAATCTCCGCTCAACGGCGGCATGGATCGCCGAGTTTTCAGTCAGGGGAGACCATCATGAAAGCATCTCGCTATCTTGTCGGAGCCGGGCTGGCCGCGTTGATCGTCGCCATCGACGGCGCCGAAGCGCTGGCCCAGCAGCTCGACACTGTGACCGTCACCGCCCAGCGCCGCGAGCAAGCCGTGACCGACGTGCCCATCGCGATCGTTGTCGTGGAAGGCCAGACGCTGAGCGAGTTCAGCATCGACACGCTGGACGATTTGCAGCTCTCGGTACCGAACCTCCAGGTCACCCAGACCGGCATCGGCACCCAGATGTATATTCGTGGAATCGGCACGGGCAATGATCCTGCCTTCGAGCAGTCCGTCGCCCAGTTCATTGACGGTGTCAGCTATGGCCGCGCCCAGCTCATCCGCGCGCCCTTCTTCGATATCGAACGTGTGGAAGTTCTGCGCGGTCCCCAGTCGGTGCTGTTCGGCAAGAACACGGTCGCGGGCGCGCTGAGCCTGATCACCGCAGCCCCGACCCACGAGATGCAGGCTTCGGCCACGCTCACCTGGATGCCCGAATTTGGCGAACGCCAGGCGGAAGCGGCTCTGTCAGGACCGCTGTCAGACCAGTTGAGGGGCCGAGTCGCGATCCGTTACGCCGCCGGCGACGGGTTTGTCTCCAATCCCAATCGCAGCCGGGACGAACCGCGCCGTGATGATTTTGCGATCCGTGGCACGCTCACCTTCGAACCCACCGACCGTTTCGATGTGACGCTGAAGCTGGAGCACAACCGCTTTGACGCCCGGGGCCGCGAAATCGAGGTGGTCCAGGACGTCAACACCGTCACCCTGCCCGGAGGCGTGCCGCTGACCTACGCCAATGCGCTGGCCGGCGCCGGCCTGCCCGGAGCCATCACGACCAGCGAATTCAACTTCGTGCGTGACGCCGATTCCGACGAGTTCGCCGACAATCAGATCTTCAACGCGACGCTGACCGCCAATTATGATCTGGGCTTCGGTACGCTGACCTCGATCACCGGCTATGTCGACTACAGCCGCGACGAGCTGGCCGATCTTGATTTCACCAACTACTTCATCCTGACCGGGCTGATCGACGAATCCTACGAGCAGTTCACCCAGGAAGTGCGCATCGTATCCAATCAGGACCAGCGCCTGCGCTGGATCGGCGGCGCGTTTTACCAGTCCAGCTCGCTGAGCAATACCGACATCACCGGCTTTGGACCGGCGATCGCCAATCTCGGCTTTGCTCCGCTGGCCAATGTGGGCTTGCAACGCGACTACCGCACCGATTCGACGGCGTTCGCCGTGTTCGGTGAGCTCACCTATGATCTGACCGAACGTTTGCGCCTCATTGGCGGTCTGCGCTGGACCACAGAGGACAAGGACGCGACCCGCGTGGTTGCCGCCACCTCAAACCCGCTGGCCTTCAACGCGCCGCTGATCACCAATCCGGTTACGCTTGCGGTGATCCAGGGCGGGCTCGGGGTTGAGCTGAACAATCCTGGTGGCGGCTCGGGCCATAACCTCAACCGGTCGCGCTCTGAAAGCCGGCTCACACCGTCACTCACCGTCGAGTTCGACGCGACCGATGATGTGATGCTGTTCGCCGCCTACAAGGAAGGCTTCAAGGGCGGCGGGTTTGATGTGCGCGGCAATCGCACCGCCTTCTTCGAGTTCGACGAGGAAACGGTGAGAAGCTATGAGGCCGGCCTGCGCGCCGAGCTCTTTGGCGGGCGGGCGCAGTTCAACGCCACCGCCTATTTTGCCCGCTACACCGACCTGCAGATCAGCCAGTTTGACGGGACGATCGGCTTCAACGTGGGCAATGCCGGGGAAACCGAGATTTCCGGCATCGACATGGACGGCCGCTTTGCCATCACCGAGAATCTGATGCTGGCCGCCGGCGCCTCGTATCTGGACTTCGAGTACACCGATTTCCGGCGCGGCAATTGCGCCTTCCAGCAGACGCCCAATGGGGATGTCGTCGATGGTGTGACCCTGTGCGATTATACCGGACGCCGGGGCCGTTTCACCCCGGAATGGAGCGCGTTCGCACGCGTTTCATATGACCGGCCCCTGACCGATACGCTGGATTTCTCCAGCGTGCTGAATATCGGCTATACCGGCTCGCACAACATCCACGACAATCTCGACGCGCTGGGCGAGGTGGATGGATACACAATGGTGGATCTGCGCGTCGCGATCGGGGCTCAGAACTGGCAGCTCGCGGTGCTCGGCCGCAACTTGCTGGATGAAGAAGTCCTGACCTTCGCCGCCAACGTACCGTTCGCCAGCTCGGTCGGCGCCAACACCCAGTACGCTGTGCCGCTGCGTCCGCGCTCGATCGGCGGCCAGGCGTCGCTGCGTTTCTAGACGCTTCGCCCCGGGGCGCGCGTCGCCCGGGGTCGTCAACCGCCCCCGCTCCACCCGGAGCGGGGGCGGTTTGCATTCAGCTCAGGCCCGGCCGGTCCACAAGGTCGCGGGCGAAATCAGGCAGTTCAGCAGTACCGGCGACCTGGCCGTCGATTAGCGCCCGGTCGAAATAATCGCGCCAACCGGTGATCAGCCCGTCCGGTCCAAAGTCGACGATCCCGGCATAGGGCACCAGCACCTGGCGTCCGTCGGGCGCATCGAAATCCTCGGCCGCTTCATAAAACAGCCGGTCCTCGGTTTCGGCATAGGTGAAGAGACGCAGCCGGCTGTTTGAGGAGACGGCGCCGTATGCTTTGAGAAAGGCGATGGACGCCTCGCGCCCAATGGCTGGCGGCTTGGTTGTGGCGGAAAAATGCCAGACGACGTCGGGGGATAATCGCGCCGCGACGGCGTCCAGGTCATCGCGCTTCCAGTCTGCGACCAGATCGAGAAAACTCTGCAAATGGCTCATTCCGTGTCTCCGCTTTCCAGACGTGATTTCAAGGTTCTGGCGTCAGCCGCCAGCTTCACCCGGATATCCTCATCGTTCGCCAGCGGCGTCCGGGTGTGCTTGAAGGCGTGGGCGGCGCGCGCGGCGCGATCAAACCAAAGCGCGCCGGGCCGGGGCTGGGGGCGTTGTCCGATCAGCCAGAGCGCGGTGTCAGCGCCCTGGGCCTCACTGCGCAGCACCGATCGCAGCACTTTGCGGAACTTGGGAAGTGAGCGCTTCACCCCGTCCGTGTCCACCCAGCCAGGGTGCATGGTGTAGGCGTCCAGGCCCCGGCTGGCCCAGTCATCGGAGAGGACGAGCTGAGCGCGCTTGTGGGTCGCGTAAGCGGCGAAACCGTTATAGTTTTCCGCCCCCTGCTCCATGAACACCAGGTTCTGGGGGGCGTTGTACATGCCGCCTGACGCCATGTTCACCACTACCGCGCCGGGCGCCAGGGCGCCCGATTCAATCAGCGCCTCGGTCAGAATGTACGGGTTGAGAATGTTGACCGCGTACATGGCGTCAATCCCCTCCCCGGTCTGCTCGAACGCATGGTTGAGGATGCCGACATTATTGACCAGCGCGTCCACGCCGCCCGCCCGGCCGGCGAGCAATTGCGCCAGTGCAAGGCTGTCCGAGGCCAGCGACAGATCGGCCCGCAGCGGCTCGATACGGCCCGGCAAGCCTTCGGCTTGCGATACGAGCTGGTCCAGCTTGGCGGTGCTTCGGCCTACGGCCAATGCGGTCGCTCCGCTATTGGCCGCCCCGATCGCCAGCGCCGCGCCGATGCCGCCGGTTGCGCCGGTGATCAGGATCGTACGCCCTTCCAGGCCAGGGTATTGCTCTGGCGTTTTCAGGCCTTTGAGCGAATATCCAATGCGCGAGAACGGGATCAGGAAACGGCCATAGAAATTAATGGTCTTGGACAGGCTCACCGGCTTCTCCTCCCTGAACTGTGGATCAGGAAACCGTAGACCGCCCATGTCGCTTGCACAACCATACCCGACTGCGCCACCATGGGAGGCTCCAGAGATATGACTGCCCCGGAGCCTGACATGACCGCGTCACCCGCAGACCTCGCCAAACGCCACGCATCCCGGCTAGAGGAAGCGCTCCACGCGTGCGCGACTCGCGAGCAATGGAGCCCGTTCAAGGAATCGCCCAGCTCGAAAATCCATGGCGAGACGCGCCCCGCTGAAGGCAAGGCCGGTTTCGAAGCTCTGCTTGGAAAGGCATTTGAGCTCGACCAGCCCGGCACGGTCGGGACAGTCGTGCACGAGGTCTCGCCCTACACGCTCGAGCCGCTTGGGATTGCCTATCCCAAATCGGATCCCGACGCGCTGTTCGACGCCGCCCGCGCGGCGATGAAACCCTGGGACAAGCTGAGCCCGGACGAGCGCGCCGGCGTGTGTTTTGAAATGGCCTTCGCGCTGGAGGAGCAAGCCTTCATCAATGCGCACGCGACCATGCATACCGCCGGTCAGGCTTATCTGATGGCGTTTTCCGGCAGCGGCGCCAATGCGCTTGATCGCGGGGTGGAGGCGCTCGCCTACGCTTACAAGGCGATGGCCGACGTCCCGCGCGTAGCCGAATGGGAGAAGGATTTCGGACGCACCGGCCGGGTGCGCCTGAAGAAAAGCTTCCGCCTGCGTGCGCGCGGCGTTGCCGTGGTGGTGTGCTGCGCAACCTTCCCCTTGTGGAACGCCTATCCGGCGGTGTTCGCCAACCTCATGACGGGCAATGCGGCCATCCTGAAACCCCATCCCAACGGCATTCTGCCCGTGGCGCTGGCCGTGCGGCGCATGCGAGAGGTGCTCGTCAAAGCCGGCCTTGACCCGAACATGGTGCTGCTGGCCGCCGATGAACGCGAGGCCCCGATCACGATCGAGCTTCTCAAACACCCTGCCTGCGCAATCATCGACTATACCGGCAGCCAGCGTTTCGGCGCCTGGATCGAGGAACATTGCGCAGACCGGCTGGTCTATACCGAAACAGCCGGATGCAATGCGGTGGTGCTGGACAGCTTTGATGATATCGATGCCTGCCTTGGCGGACTGGCCAACGGGCTGTGCGGCTTCTCCGCCCAGATGTGCACCAGCCCGCAAAACATCCACATCCCTGCGCAGGGCGTGCGCGTCCAGGGTGAGGCGATGGATTTCGAGGCGGTGGCCACGCGCATCGCAGACGCCATCGCCGACCGCACCGCCAGCCCGGCGCGCGCCGCAGGGCTGTGCGCTGCGGTTCAGGCCGAGCAGTCGCTGGAGCTGATCAAGGAGGTGCGCGAGCGCGTGCTGGCGGCGGGCGGCGAGGTTTTGCTGGATTCGCGCCCCTACGCCCACCCTGATTTTCCCAATGCGCGCACCGCCACGCCGCTTGTGGTGTCAGTGGACGCCAGCCAGATCGATCTGTACGGCGAAGAAGTTTTCGCCCCGGTCTGCTTCCTCATCCGGGAGGCCTCCAGCGAGGCGGCGCTGGAAAACGCGGCGCGCATCGCGGCCGAGCGCGGCGCGATCTCGTCCTATCTCTATTCGGCGGACCGCGACTTCATCGCCGATGCCCAGGACCGGTTTGCAGACGCCGGCGCGTCGCTGTGGATCAATATGGATGACCGCATGCCGATCAATTTTGCGGCGGCGTATTCCGATTATCACGTCACCGGACTGAACCCGGCCGGCAATGCGTGCCTGGCCGATCTGGCCTTCGTGGCGAACCGGTTCCGCATCGTCCAGTTCCGTGAACCTGTGCCGGCCGGAGCTGCGCAATGAGCGGTGTCCGGTTCGAAGGTTCGGGGCTGGATATCCTGGCCGCCTGGCGCGACGCCGGACGCATTGCCGGCTTCGCCAGCCTTCTGGGCTTTGACGTGGCGGCGTTTTCAGACGGAGAGGCGCGTCTGGAATGCCCGGTCATGCCCGATCACGCCAATCTGATGGCTGGCGTGCATGGGGGGGTGATGGCCGGACTGATGGATGCGGCGACGGGGTGCGCCCTGCTGACACGGCTTGATGAGGGTCAGCGCTTCGCCACCACCGATCTGCAGATCCGCTATGTCCGCGCCGCGCCCATCTCGACCCCGCGCCTGACCGCGCATGCCCGCATCATTCATCAGGGGCGCACGCTGGCGATCGCGGAATGCACAGTGTCCTCGGACGCCGGCGTTCACGCATCCGGCACGGCTGGCATGATGATCAGGCCCGGGCCGGCGGGCTGAACAGCGCCGCCACTTCGCGCCGGACGATCTTGCCCACCGGATTGCGCGGCAGCGCGTCGATCCGGTGGATGATTTTAGGCGCCGCCACCGCGCCAATGGCGCTCTTCACAGCCGCGATCAAGGCCTCATCCGATACGCTTTTCGAAGCAACGACCGCCGCCTCCACCCGCTCGCCCCAATAGGCGTCGGGCGCGCCGAACACGCAGACCTCGCTAACGCCGTCCACAGCCAGCAGGGCGCGCTCCACCTCGGCCGGGTAGACGTTGAACCCGCCCGTGATCAGCATCTCGCGCGAGCGTCCGCGGATGAACACATGGCCCTCCGGGTCAATCCGGCCCAGATCACCCGTGCGCAGCCAGCCATCGTGCGTGGCCAGCGCCTCGCCAGTCAGATAGCGCGGCGCCACCACCGGGCCGCGCGCCAGTATTTCCCCGGTCCCGTCTGCGTCGGGCTGGTCGATGCGCAGCTGCGCGGACGGGCAGGCCCGGCCGGCGCTCTCCAGCTTGCCGGTCGCCGCCATCTCCCCGGCGGTCATGGCGCAAAGCACCATGGGCGCTTCAACCTGGCCGTACATGACCGCCAGTTTCGGTCCAAAGGCCGCCCACGCCCGGCGGATCTGGGCGGGGGCCATGGGCGCCGCCGAGTAGATCAGCTCACGCAGAGCGGGAAAGCGCTCCGGACGGGCCAGCCCGCTTTCAGCCAGTTTGATGATCAGCGTGGGCGGCATGAAGCCGAGCGTCACGCCTGCGCGCTCCATTGTATCGATCAGGGATGCAGGCGAGAGGTCTGACGCAATGACATGGCGCCCGCCTGCGATGAGGACGGGCAGGAGAAAATGAAACGCGCCGTGGGACAGCGGCGCGGCGGCCAGATTGACGTCGCTTTGCGTCACCGCAAAAACCCGGGTGATATCGTCTGCCACCGTGGCGATCACGCGCTGGGTCTGGGCCACCGCCTTGGGCCGCCCGGTCGTGCCGCCGGTGAGCTTGATGCTCATGAGGTCATCGGGCGCCAGCACCGGCAGGGTGAAGGCTTCGTCAGGCACGCTGAGCGCATCAAGGCCTGACGGGTCTCCGGCGCGAAATGTCGCCACCGGCGCCCCGCCATCGCTGAGGCAGGCCTCGCAGGCTTCATCCATCACGATCAGCGCCGGCTGCAGCGTGCGGCAAATCTCGTCATTCAGCGCCGGGGCGCTTTTGGGATTGAGCGGCAGCCAGGCGTGACCGGCCATGAACACGCCAAACATCGCCACCACATGGTCGGCGTGATTGCGCGCGGCGATGGCCACGACCGTCCCGGGGCCATCCCCCAGACGTTGACGCAGGCCTGCGCCGAGCGCCATCGCGCGCCGGGCCAGATCGCGATAGCTCAGCTGCGCGCCCAGATCGTCTTCCAACGCAATCGAGTCCGGCCAGCGCTGCGCCGCGTCCAGAAAACGCGCAATGGGCGCCCTCATGCCGGGCGCTCCAGCACGGTCACGGCGGTGGCGGCCTCCTCGCACTGCAGGAACCCGCCGCCATTCTCCGCCACCGCGATGCGGGGCCGCTCCACCTGGCGGGCGCCGGCCTCGTCGCGCAGGTGCAGGCAAAGCTCGTAAAGCTGGGCGATGCCGGTGGCGCCCACCGGATGCCCCTTTGACACCAGACCCCCCGACGGATTGACCGGAACACGTCCGCCCAGCGTGGTGTGGCCGGCTTCTGCAAACGCGCCGCCCTCGCCCATGGGGCACAGGCCGAGATTTTCCACCTGCTGGATCTCGGCATAGGAGGTGGCGTCGTGAACCTCGGCCAGGTCAATATCGCGCGGACTGATGCCGGCGGCCTCATAAGCCGACAGCGCCACGCGGCGCCCCACATGGGCGGCGAAATCATCCGGCGCGCGATCCGCCCCGCTGCCCAGCGCAAAGCCGCGAAGCTTCACCGCCCGCGACCGGGCCGCCTGCGGGACAGCCTCGGCCGCCATCAGCACCAGGGCGGCGGCGCCGTCACTGACCGGGGCGCACATGGCGCGGGTGAACGGCCACACGATCAGCTTGTCGGCGAGAACCGCCTCAATGCTCATCGCCTTACGGTACTGGGCCAGCGGGTTCAGCGTCGAATGGCCGTGATTCTTTGACGCCACCGCCGCCAGCTGCCGCTGGGTGGAGCCGAACGTCTTCATGTGCAGGCGCGCGAAGGCGGCATAGCTGTCCATGAAGAAGCTGCGGGTCTGCGCCTCCTGACCCCGCAGCGCCTTGGGAATGAGCTCACTGGCCAGATCCGAGATCTCGGCATGAATACGATCCACTGTCTCGATGTCCGTGCCGCCGCGAAACGCAGCCGCGACCTGCTCGGGCCGATCAGGAAAGAACATTTTCTCGGCGCCCACCACCAGCACGCACGAGTACATGCCGGCCCGGATCGCTGCGGCCGCCTGAATCACAGCGGTGGAGCCGGAGGCGCAGGCATTCTCCACATTGACGACGGGAATGGCGCCGATGCCCATCGCGCGCAGCGCCACCTGGCCGCGGATGGTGTTTTGACCCTCCAGTATGGGCTGACGGGTATTGGAGAACCAGGCCGCCTCGATGCGGTCCGCGCCGACGCCAGCGTCCGCCAGCGCCGCGCTGACCGCCTCCGCGGTCAGGGATTTGACGCTGGCCTCGGGACGCTTGCCCATCGCCGTCATGGCGATCCCGGCGATACAGAGCGCCGTCATCCCGCTGCGGACTCCAGCCGTTGCTTCAGCTCCGGGCGCACAACCTTGTTGAGCGGATTGCGCGGCAGCCGGTCAATGATCTCAAGGCGCTCGGGCCATTTGAACCGGGCCACGCCCTTCTCCTCCAGGAACGATTTCACGCTCTCAAGGTCCAGCGTCTCGCCCGGCTTGAGCACCGCGAACAGGCAGACTTTCTCTCCCATGATGCGGTCATCATATCCGCACACGGCCGCTTCCATGATCGCCGGGTGGCCGTTCAGCACGCCGTCGAGCTCTTCGGGCGAGATGTTCACCCCGCCGCGGATGATCACATCCTTGCGCCGCCCCTTGAAGCGGAAAAAGCGCGCCATCTCCCCGTCGCCTGCGATCTCGAACAGATCGCCGGTGCGGAAAAAGCCGTCGGCGTCAAACACCTCATCGTCGGCATCGCCGAGATAACCCTCAAACACGTTCGGCCCGCGGATCAGCAATTCCCCGGTCACGCCGGGCCCCTCGATCAGCGCGTCGCCATTTTGCCAGTCGACCAGCTTGCTTTCGAAATACGCCGCAAAGCCGTTGGACCATTCAAGGCCAGGCGCACCGAACCGGGGAAAGACCACGGCGCGCTGTTCGGGATCGGGGACCTCGGCCGGACCGCCGACCAGGCCGATGCCCTCGTTGGAGCCGAAGAAGTTCACGATCTCGACGCCGAACTTATCCTTGAAGCCCTTGGTCATCCAGGGATCCAGCGGCGCCGAGCCGGAGGCGATATACCGCACGCCCGACAGATCGACCTGGCCATGCAGCGCCTCGTTCTGAAGGAACATGTTCAGCACCGCCGGCGGCGCAATCGTGTAGGCGATCTTCTCCACGACAAGCTGGCGCAGGAAGCCCGGCAGATCGAACGGGTGATGGAGCACCAGCGTGCCCTCATTCTCCAGCCAGTACACAAGGAAGCCCGCCAGCGCGGCCATATTGATGAGCGGGAACGGGTTGAGCATGGCCGAGCCCTTGGGTAGGGGCACGGCGTCGGCGACGGCGCGCCCTTGCGTGAACCAGTGGCCGTGGTGGCGCGGCACGCCCTTGGGCGTGCCGGTCGTGCCCGAAGTCCAGCAAATCGTGACAATATCCTCGCCCTGGCCTTCGCTGGAGGGGCGCTGAACCGGCGCCGTCACATCAAGGGTCAGCGCTTCAAACCCGTCCACGGGCGCACCGAACGCAAACCGCAGCGCGCCTGCGGGCAACGCTCCGGCCACGGCGCCCGCGGCGGCCTCGCCCTTGAACGCACCAATGCCGATGAAGGCCTTTGCATCCAGCGACGCCGATGTGTGCGCGACCTCGTGACGCCCGTATTGCATGGCGATCGGGCTGATGATCGCGCCAAGCCGGGACAGGGCGATGTAGAGCGTGGTCAGCTCAGCGGTGTTGGGCAGCTGGACCAGCACCGAATCGCCACGGCCAATGCCGGCCGCTTTCAGCTTGAGCGCCAGCTGGTCGGCGGCGTTGCGCATCTCCGCCCAGCTCAGGCGCATGGGCGCGCGCCCGATCAGCACTTCACAGTCGAGCGGATCGACCAGCGCTGTTCTGTCTCCGGCCGCATTGGCGGCGGCATCGAAAACACCGTGCAAAGTGCGCCCATCCCACCAGCCGTTATCGCGATAGGACTGATGGCGCGCCTGCGCCTGCGCTGTACGGTTCATGTCTGGGATCCTCCGGTAAGCGATGGCGCATCTGGCGTGCGCCCTATGTTACTTGCACAATCAAACCAACTCCGGCCGCTCCTGCCAAGCCCTATTGGTGGGGAAACTGCTGAAATCGTGGCAGAAAGCCCAAATTCCGGTTGTGACAACAGTCCCGGCATAGCTTATACAACAAGGCATGCCGCCTGTGATCGCGAACTCGCCGTCAGACCTCAAGCTCATCCGCAGCTGCTCCATCTGGCGTGCCCTGGAGACGGTCGGCGATGTGCCGATCATGCTGATCCTGGAGGCGTTTTGGCTCGGAGAGCGCCGCTTTGACGGGCTGCAACAGCGTACCGGACTGCTGAAAGCTCTTTTGAGCCAGCGCCTGAAGGCGATGACTGAGACCGGCCTCATGGAGAAGCGTCAGTATTCCGACCGCCCTGTGCGGTATGAATACTGGCTGACCACCAAAGGCAGAGACCTTTACTGGGTCGCTCTGGCCATGCTGCGCTGGGAGAAGCACTGGGGCGCCGCAGCGGCCAAGTTCACCGTGCAGCTCGACCACAAAACGTGCGGCGCGCGCAATATCGACGCGGTTCCGTACAGCCGCTCGGCGGGACAGGCTTTCACCGCGCGCGACGTGAGCTGGACCCATGGTCCCGGCATGGGCTGGATCGCGCCGCACCACAGCCGGCGACGCAAGCAGCGCTCAGACAATGAGCGCCAGGACAGCAATCTGCTGGACATGATCGTCCAGGTGCTGGGAGACCGCTGGGCGTCGCTGATCCTGCGCTCCATTTTCACCGGGTTCCGCCGCTATGACGAGATCCAGAAGGATGCAGCGATCGCCACCAATATTCTGGCCGACCGGCTGCAATGGCTCACCGGCATGGGGCTGATCACCAAGCGCCTGTATTCGGAAAACCCCGCCCGGTACGAATACCGGCTGACGGAAACTGGCATCGACTATTACCCGGTGCTGGTCATGCTGATGGCATGGGGGGATCGCTGGTATAGCACGCCCGAAGGCCCGCCCCTCTTGCTGCACCATCGCCAGACCGGCTTGCCGCTGGATCCGGTGATGGCTTGCTCGTGCTGCCACCAGCCGCTCGCCCCGGATGAGGTGGAGTTCCACATCCGCCCCATGCGCCGCACCCAGGCGCAGATCCGGGCCCGGGGCGTCTAGACTTTCATAAACATACTCACTAGCCTCCCCCTGCAATAAGGGGAGTTGAAGCATGGTTGAGGCCGGGAATCGGCGCCGCGTCACACTGGTCACCGGCGCCGGAAAAGGGCTGGGCCGCGCCTTTGCGCTGGCCTGCGCGGCGCGCGGCGATGCAGTCGTCGTCAATAATCGCGTCCGCGACGGCGCTGAGGACAGCGCCGCGCAAACGGTTCGTGACATCATCGCGGCGGGCGGGACCGCCATCACAGAGCACTCCGACATCACCCGCGCAGACGCGGCGGCGGCCATGACCGGCGCCGCCCTGACGGCGTTCGGCCGGCTGGACGGCGTCGTCTTCAACGCCGGCGTGAACGGACCGGCGGCGCGATTTGACGACACGTCCGACGCGGCTTTTGACACGGTGATGGCCGTGAATTTCACCGCCCAGATGCGCCTTGCCCGCGCGGCGCTGCCGCACCTGCGCACCAGCGCCGGGGGACGCATGGTGTTTGTCTCTTCCTCCGCTGGCCTCTACGGCATATCCGGCCGCACACCCTACAGCGCTTCGAAAGCGGCGCTGAACGCGTTCGCCATGGCGCTGGCCCAGGAGGAGCGCCGCGGACCCGTGCGGGTGAATATTCTGGCGCCCTATGCCGCCACGCGCATGACAGGCGACGCCTTCAGCGGCGAAGCCGCCGAGCGTTTTTCACCTGAAGCCGCAGCCGGGCTGGCCGCCTTCCTTGCGAGTGAGGATTGCCAGCGCACTGGCGAGATCTGGGTGACAGGGGCGAACCATGCGCGCCGGGCCGCTGTCATGGAAGGAGCCGGAGCGAGACTGCCCGCCGCGCCCGCAGAGGCGGATCTGATCCAGGCCGCCGCCCTGGACGGCGCGCGCAGCTTTCCCGGTGCGACAGCGGCTTTCATGGATTTCACCACCCACGCTTCGGAGACCGCATCATGATGGACCTGCTTACACAGATCGCGATCAATCTCGCAGTCGCCTACGCCCTGGTCATGGCCTGCGTCCTCATCTTGTGGGGCATCAGCATCAAAATCCGCGATGTCAGCATTATCGACATGTTCTGGGGCGCCGGCTTCGCGCTGATCGCGCTGGCGCTCTATGCGCTTAACCGGCCGCAGACGCTCTACGGGATTGCGCTCACCGCCATGCCGGCGCTGTGGGCGCTGCGCTACACCGTCTACATCCTGCAGCGCAACTGGGGGCATGGCGAGGATGCGCGCTACGCGAAGCTGAGAACCTGGGTCACGGCCGGGGACGCCTCTTTCGCGCGCTTTTCACTCACCCGGGTTTTCCTGCTCCAGGGCCATATCATGGTCATCGTCGCGCTGCCTGTGATTGTCGCGCTGGCGGTCACCAGCCCGCCAGCGCTGCCAGTTCTGCTGTGGATCGGCGCTGGCGTCTGGCTCGCCGGGGTGGCGATGGAAGCGCTGGCCGACGCCCAGCTCAAAGCGTTCCGCAAAGACCCGGCGAACCGGGGCAAGGTGCTCGACACCGGCCTGTGGGCCTGGTCGCGCCACCCGAATTATTTTGGAAACTCCCTGCTGTGGTGGGGCATTTTCATTGCCTCATGCGCTCATCCTGTAGCGCTTGTCACCGTGATCGGACCGATTGTGATGACCCATTTTCTGGTCAACGTCACCGGCATGCGCACGCTGGACAAGAAGCTGGCGCGGGAAAAGCCGGGCTATGCCGAGTATATGGCGCACACATCGGGATTCGTGCCGAAACCACCCCGCCGGACGCCATGAAAAACAGCGCCCCGGCATGACCGGGGCGCTGCATGGCCGGCAGGTTGAAAGCGCCGGCGTCAGGCGGCGCTGATCTGGTCGCCGGGCGCCCAGGTGCCGTGGAAGCCCGCCGGCACGCGCTGAGGCAGCTTCACCCGCGCCAGGGGCGGCCGGGAGAAGTCCTTCGCATCCAGGATCAGGGCTTCAGAGGCCCCGCTGGTCGCATCAAACACGAAGCTGATGACATAGCCGTCATCCTCATCCCGGGCGCCGGTTCTGGCCGCATAGGCCGGCTCGGATCCGAAGCGTCCCGCGCCAAACGGGTGGTAGTCGCCCTGCCCGGTGGACAGATCGTATTTGACCAGCCCGTCAAAGAGCTGCGTTTGAACGTTCGGGATCGAGACATGGTAGGAGTACCGGCTCTTGCGGCCTGTCTTGTCGAGATTGATCACCGGAAACTCCGTGACCCGGTCATCCACCGGCCGCTCGGTGACGGCGCCGGTCTTCAGATTGAAGCGCCACTCATGCAGCACCGCCTGCAAAGCCAGCACGCCCACCATGGGCGCGTACGGGCCGAAGGCCGGATCCGGGGTCAGGCCGTTGGGGATCATCTTGCAGGCGAAGAACACGATCTCGTCGCCCTCCTCCCACGCATTGACGCCGTGATAGATGTAACACGGGTCCGCCTCGAACCAGCGCACATCGCCGGTCCCGTCCTTGCGCAGCACGCCGAACCTGGTGGCCTGGCCCTTGGGCTGGTGGATCTGCCACATGCCGTTGCGCATGCCTGACTCGGTGAACACCACCGGCAGATCCATCAGGACCATGTAGTTTTCGGTGATCGCCATGTCGTGGGGCAGTCGCGGGCCCGGCAGCTCGATCTCGCGGAACCAGCTGAGCTCATTGTCGCGTGAGATCACCCCGGCGCTCATCACCGGCTTGTAGAGGTCATAGTCGAAGAACACGAACTCGCCGGTTTCAGGGTCCACCTTGGAGTGGGCCGACACATTGCCGGGCAACCGGCCGGAGAAGGTCTCGGTGCGCACCGTCTCGAGCGTGCGCGCATCCACCCGCACCGGCTGGCCCGACACATACCACAGCGCCATCAGCGACCCGTTGTGCAGGACCACATCGGTATTGGCGGTGTCCTTGTAGGTGGTGGGCTGGCGGGTCTTGTTGGCGGGCATCATGATGCCGCCTGCGTCCAGCGCGCCGGCGCGTTCGGCCTCGTGGTCAGCCGAGCGGATATAGCGATTGCGGTATTCCGCCTTGCCGTTCTCGAAATAAATGCCGTGCAGCATGCCGTCGCCGTCAAACCAGTGATGCATGCCCTCTGGCGCGTTGAGCGGGTTGGGACCGTTGCGCACATACAGACCGTGCAGATCGCGCGGGATCTCGCCCTCGACCTCCAGGTTCAGGGCGGTCATCTCCTCGCGCACGGGCGCGTAGACCCCCTTGAGATAGGGATTGAGCTGGTTGAGCGGGGTGTTGAGCTCGTCGCGTTCGAACTCCGTGACAATCATGGTCATGGCGGCTCTCCTTCAGTTCACGCCGGCCAGGCGTGCTGTGTCTTCCACGATATGGCGAGGTGTCGCGCAGGCGGCTTCGTACTCGGCGGCAAGCGTGCCAATGATCTCGGCTGCGGTCTGGACCCGAGTGACTGCGCCTACGCCATGACCGGCCGACCAGACATCGCGCCAGGCCTTCACCTGGCCTTCGCTGTCGGCGAAATCGGGGCCGTCATTACGCCTGCCGTCAGCGTCCACGCCCATACGCGCCAGGCTCGCCTTGAGATAATACGCGTCTGCGCCCGTCAGCTTGTTGGACAGAACCAGGTCCTCAAACTCTGCCGCGACAAGCATGCTGCGATACTCGTCGCTGGCGCGGCTTTCCTTGGCGGCGATGAAGCGCGTGCCCATATAGGCCAGGTCGGCGCCGAGAATTTCGGCTGCGCGGATCGCGCGGCCATCGCCAATCCCGCCGCCCAGCACTATCGGGCCATCAAAGAACTGGCGCACGGCCGACACGAAGGCGAAGCCCGCCATGGGCCCCGTGTGACCGCCCGCGCCTGCTGACACGAGGACCAGGCCGTCCGCGCCCTGATCCACGGCCTTTTTCGCAAAAGACACCGAGTTGACGTCGGCGAACACCAGGCCGCCATAGCTGTGAACCGTATCAACGACGCGGCGCGGACCACCGAGTGCGGTGATCACGATCTCCGGCTGGAAACGCCGCACAAGATCCAGCTCCGCGTCGAACCGGCCATAGGACGAATGGGTCAGCATATTGGCGGCGAAGGGCGCTCTGGGCGCATCCGGCGTCCGGGCGCACAGACCGGCCAGCCAGTCTTCCAGCACATCAATCGTGCGGGCATTGGGAAACGGGAAGCTGGCCATAAGTCCGGCCCGGCGCGCGGCCTGGACCAGCTCCGGGCCGGATACCAGGAACATGGGCGCGACGATCGCCGGAAGGCGCATGCGCGCCCTGAGGGCGGTGACGGCGGACGAGGTCAAGCAACAGCTCCCATAGAAACTTTCATAACCATACTCACCACAGTGTGATCCATCCTCCGCCAGCTGACAAGACCCCGCAGATCAGCACTTGCATAATCATACCTATTGCCTCTAGCCTCGCGCTTCAAGCTGGTGAAGGGAGCGGACGATGGGCGCTGACGTGTTCATTCTGGGCGGGGCGCAGACCGATTTCGCCCGCAACTGGACCCGCGAGGGGCATGATCTCAAGGCCCTGATGGGCGAGGCGTTTCTCGCCGGTCTGGACGATTCACGTCTCGATTCCTCACAGGTCGAAACGATCCATATCGGCAATTTCGCTGGTGAGCTGTTCTGTGGCCAGGGCCTGCTGGGCGGGTTCATGGGCCATATCCACCCCGAACTCGAAGGCCTGCCGACCATGCGCCACGAGGCGGCGTGCGCATCAGGCTCCATGGCGATCCTGGCGGCCATGGCCGACATCGAATCGGGACGCTATGGCGTGGCCGCAGTGCTGGGCGTGGAGATGATGCGCAATGTGCCCGGCCAAAGAGCCGCCGAACATCTGGGCGCCGCCGCCTGGGCGGGGCGCGAGGCGCTTGGCGCAACCTATGTGTGGCCGGCCATGTTTTCCGATATCGCCGAGGAATACGATTCCCGCTTCGGGCTGGAGCGCGCCCATCTGGCTGAAATCAGCCGTATCAATTTCGCCAACGCCAAACGCAATCCCCGCGCCCAGAGCCGGGGCTGGACCTTCACTGACGCCAGCTTCTCCGAAGATGACGAAGCCAATCCGGTCATTGAAGGGTGCATGCGCAAATCCGATTGCGGCCAGGTCACCGACGGCGCGGCGATGATCGTGCTGGCCGGGGCCGACGCCGCGCGCGCCCATGCTGCACGGACGGGTCAGCGCCTGGAGGACATCCCGCGGATCAAGGGCTGGGGCCACACCACCGCGCCGCTGCTGCTGGAGGCCAAGCTGGCCGCCTCGCGCGGGCGCAATGATGGCTGGATGTTCCCCTGGATGCGCAAGGCCATGACCGACGCCTATGCGCGCGCCGGGGTGTCAGGCCCCGATCAAATCGACGCGTTCGAGACCCATGACTGCTTCTCCATCACAGAGCTGGCCGCCATTGAGCATTTCGGCATCACGCCGCCCGGCCGCGCGGGCGAGGCGGTGGAGGACGGGCGCATCGCGCTCGGCGGACGCTCACCCGTCAATCCGTCCGGCGGGCTGATCGGGCTTGGCCATCCGGTGGGCGCCACCGGCGTGCGCATGGCGCTGGACGCCGCACGCCAGGTGCAGGGCCGCGCCGGAGACTGCCAGGTCGAGGGCGCGCGCAACGTGGCCACCTACAATGTCGGTGGCTCGGCCACCGCGAACGTCTCATTGGTGATCGGCGCATGAAACTCACAGATGCCTATATCTACGACGCAGTCCGCACCCCCCGCGGCAAGGGCCGGGAGGATGGAGCACTGGCGAAGCTGGGCGCGCATGAGCTGGTCGCCCAGCTTGTTGCGGCCCTCAAGGATCGCGCCGGGGCGGACGCTGTTGACTCAGCCAGTGCGCTGCTTCTGGGCTGCGTTGGCCAGATTGGCGCCCAGGGCGGCAATCTGGCCCTGGTCAGCCGTCTTCATGCGGGTCTGCCCCATGACATGACGGCGTGGACGCTCAATAATTTCTGCGTCGCCGGGCTCACGGCCGCGGGACAGGCCGCCGCGCTGGCCAGCGCCGGCGAGAGCCGGCTGATGCTGGCGGGCGGGGTGGAGATGCTCAGCCAGGTGCCCTTCATGGGCGACAAGGCGAGCTATTACACGGACCCGGATCTGGCGCGGGTGCTGCGCTATGCGCCTGTCGCGCTGTCGGCTGACCTGATGGCCACGAAAACCGGCCTCGACCGCAGCATGCTGGACCGTGAAGTGATCGCCTCGCATCAGCGCGCCGCAAGCGCCTGGGCCGAAGGCCGTAATACAGAGGCGGTGATCCCCGTGCGCGGGCCGGATGGAGCGGTCTTGCTGGACCGTGACGAATGCATCCGGCCTGGCATGGACCAAACGGCCCTGGACGCTCTGCCCCCGGCTTTCGCAAAGCTTGGCGCAGCGGGCTATGACGCCATGATGCTGGAGGCCAATCGCGGGCTTGAGCGCATCGAGCATCTTCACTCCGTTGCCCATTGTCCGCCCATGGCCGATGGCGCGGCGCTGGCGCTGATCGGATCGAAGTCTGCAGGCGACGCCGCCGGATTGAAGCCCAGGGCGCGCATCCGCGCCCGGATGGACGCAGCCGGTGACCCTGTGGATCAGCTCACAGCGGGCTTCGCCGCGATGGACGCGCTGCTGGCGCAGACCGGGCTGTCCTTGCGCGATTTCGACCGCATCGAGTTCATGGAGGCTTTCGCCGCCGTGCCCGCACTCTTCCGCCGCGACCGGGACGCCGATCCGGACCGGGTCAATGTCAATGGCGGACATCTGGCCATGGGCCACCCGATGGGGGCCACCGGCGCCATCCTGCTGACCACGCTGGTCCACGAGCTGGAGCGGTGCGGCGGATCCCTGGGCCTGGCCGTCGCCCATGGCGGATCGGGCACAGGATCGGCCATGATCGTGGAGCGCACATGAGCACATCGGTAAAGGCCGCGAACCCGCGCTATCGCGCGTGGGTTCTGGCCATGTTGTTCCTGGTCTACGCGTTCAATTTTCTTGACCGTCAGATCATCGCCATTCTCGCAATTCCGATTCAGGCCGAGCTTGATCTGTCTGATCGGCAGCTGGGCCTGCTTGGCGGCATCGCTTTCGCCGCGCTGTACTCCACGCTGGGCGTTCCAATCGCCTGGTTGGCCGACCGTACCAGCCGCACATGGATCATCACCGTATCGCTGGTGGCCTGGAGCGGGTTCACAGCCGTGTGCGGCATGGCCCAGAATTTCTGGCAGCTGTTCGCGGCGCGTGTCGGGGTGGGCGTGGGCGAAGCGGGGGGTGTGGCGCCGTCCTACTCCCTGATTGCAGACTATTTCCCGCCGGGCAGCCGCGCAGGCGCGTTGGGAATCTACTCGCTCGGCATTCCTGTGGGCAGCGCGTTTGGCGTCTATGCCGGCGCCCTGATCGCCGGTGGAGCGCTGGGCGCTGACTATGACTGGCGCACCGCCTTCATCATCGTGGGTATAGCGGGCATTGCGCTGGCGCCGCTCTTCCGCCTGACGGTGCGCGAACCCAAGCGCGGCGGTCTCGACAAAGCCGCGCCTGCCGCGCCCTCCACAGCCGATACCGCAAACACGGCGCCTGACGCGGTTCGGCCCAGCTTTGGCGCAACGATCGCGCTTCTGGCGCGCAAGCCGACCTTCTGGCTGCTGGCTCTGGGCGCGTCCTGCTCGTCCATGATGGGATATGGCGTCTTCTTCTGGATGCCCAGCTTCTTTGCGCGCACTTACGGGCTTGGCATCGTCGACACCGGCTGGATTTTCGGCACCATCGTGCTGATCGGCGGCGGGCTTGGCATTTTCCTTGGCGGCATTCTGGGCGACCGGCTGGGGCGGGCCAGCAAAAAGGCTTATGTGCGCATGCCCGCCATCGCCTTCTTCCTGGCCATGCCCTTCTATGTGCTTGGCGTCATGGCGCCCTCGCCCATCGCCGCCTTCTTCCTGTTCCTCATCCCTACCGGGCTGGGCCTGGCCTGGGCGGGGCCCACCCTGTCGGTTTTCCAGCAATTGGTGCCGCCTTCGATGCGGTCGGTCGCATCGGCGGTCTTCCTGCTGCTCAATAATCTCCTGGGCATCGGGGTCGGGGTGTACGTGCTGGGAGAGCTCTCAACCCTCTATGCGCCGCTGTTTGGCGAGCAGTCGCTTCGCTATGCGATCATGACCGGCGCATGCCTGTATCTGGTGGCCGGGCTGCTGTTCCTCCTGGCCCTGCGCACGCTGGAACGTGACTGGGTGGATTGAGCCTGCCGCCCCGGCGCGCCTGGCCCTGCGTCAGCCGCGCTGTGGCTGCCCCTATCCCGCTTGAGGCGGCGGTGATGAAAATCGCCTTGGTGCTCACGTCAGAGTCGCGTGTATCGACAACCATTTGCGTTCCCACGCGTCAGGGGGTGCTGTCAGGCGAACGGGGCCGGGCTTGAACGGGTCCGGCCTTGATCAGGCGGTATGCTGACGCCATTTGGCCAGCGCCGCATTACCATCTTTTGCAGGTTGGTGTGGTCGGCCGGTGCCCGGTGACCGGGGCGTGCGGGTGGATCAAGTGAGCCGGGGCCGGGGTGGCGGGTTCACCGGGCGCGAACGCAGGGCGCAAGGCTCTCGAGCGCGGTGTGCGGCCGCCGGATGCCGCCGCCGCTCCTCCAGTCGTTGATCACGGAGCGAGCTTCGCATGCGCGGTGTTTCTATCGCGGAGCCAGTCCGCCGCCGCCCTCGCCGCTGCGGCGCCGCTGGCGAAGCTCGCCTGCAGGAGATAACCGCCCGTCGGGGCTTCCCAGTCGAGCATTTCTCCGGCCACGAACACGCCGGGCAGCGCCTTCAGCATGAAGCGGTCATCAACGGACGCCCGCGCGATACCGCCTGCGCTCGATATCGCCCGGTCGAGGCCCTGCATGGCGCTGAGCGTAATGGGCAGGGCCTTGATGCGCGCGGCCAGTTTTTGCGGCGCGCGCGGCACGCCACCCGCCTCGCGCAGCAGCGCGGCCGAGAGCGGCGAGAGCCGGGCCTGCTTGCGCAGCGTGTTGGAGAGGGACTGGCCAGCTTTGGCCGCTAGAAGCCGTTTCGCCAGGGCGGCCTCGGACATGTCAGGCGCGAGATCGAGCCTCAGCACTGCCTGGCCGTCACGCTCAATCGCGCTGCGCAAGCCCGCACCCAGCGCATAAATCGCCCCACCCTCCAGGCCGTAGGCCGTGATCATGGCTTCGCCGCGTATCGTCCGGTCGCCATGGCTGAAGCGTGCCGCTTTGAGGGGCTCGCCGGCAAAGCGCTCCTGGAACACGGCCGACCAGCCTGTATCGAAGCCGGCATTGGCCGGTGTGAAGGGTGTGACTTCGACGCCGCATGCCGCCAGCCAGCCGGTCCATTCGCCCCTTGATCCCAGACGCGGCCAGCTCGCCCCGCCCAACGCCAGGATCACCGCATCGGCCTCCATTGGCCGTTCCACACCATCCGGCCTGGCGATCAGGATGCGGCCCGCATCATCAAAGCCGCAGAAACTGTGGCGGACATGGATTGTGACGCCCAGCCCGTCCAGCCTTGCCAGCCAAGCCCGCAAAAGCGGCGAGGCTTTCATGGATTTGGGAAACACCCGCCCGCTGGAGCCAGTGAACACCGCCTGCCCCCAGCCTTCGCACCACGCGAGCAGGTCAGACGGCGCGAAGGCGCGAATGGCCGGTTCCAGCCAGTCACGGGCCGCGCCATAGCGGTCCAGAAACGCGTCCAGGGGTTCAGAGTGGGTGAGGTTCAGCCCCCCCCTGCCCGCCATCAGAAGTTTTCGCGCCAAGCTGGGCATGCGCTCATAGACATCGACGGCGAACCCCGCGCCAGCCAGGCGCTCCGCCGCCATCAGGCCTGCAGGCCCCGCCCCGATAATGCCAATGCGGCAGGTCATTTCTCACAGGTCCTGTCAGACGAAGGTGACCGGGTCTCGACATGGGCGGAGCCGGCCTTGCTCAGGCGGCGAATTGACACCATTCGGCCAGCGCCGCGTCCCACATATAGCATCACCGCCAGGCGGATCACCTCCGGCGATGTCCTGGAGCAGTGGAAGGTATTTCTCACCCGGGAGGGGTGCGATCCCGCCCGGCCCGGCTCAAGCCGGTTTAACCTGACAGGCCCGTCCGGCCATCGCGGCAGTCGCACTTCAATGAAGAAAATCTATCGGATGGGGCAGGAGAACTCGTTAGCGGATGCCGCCGATGGCCCCTTAGCCTGGAGGTCCAGACGTGAAGGACCCGCCACATGGACCAGTTTCTGCCTGCCATTCCGCTCAAAGGGGCGCGCGTCATCGTCGTCGGTGACGGCGAAGCGGCCCGCGCCAAGCTGCGCCTGTTCGCCGGCGCGCCGTGCGAGCTGGTCTGGCGCCCGGCAATGAAACCGGTTGCGCCGGCGCCTGAGTTTGATGAGGAAACCGGCGCCCGCATCCTGCCGGGCCGGTTCGTGCCGCCGGGCGCGTTCTATCGCGCCAAATTCGTTTTCATTGCGCTGGACGACGAGGCGCGCGCCGCGCATCTGGCCGCCCGGGCGCGCCGGGCCGGCGCGCTGGTGAATGTGGTCGATAATCTTGCCCTGTGCGATTTCTACACGCCCGCGCTGGTGGACCGGGGGGCGGTGACGATCGCCCTGTCCACCGGCGGGGCCGCGCCGGTGCTGGTGCGCGACATCCGCTGCGCCCTGGAAGGGGTGATCGCTCCCGGCGTGGGACTTCTGGCGAGCACCGCCAACCGTTTGCGCGATCAGGTGCGCGAGGCCCTGCCCACGCTGGACGCCCGCCGCCGCTTCTGGGAGACCGCCCTGCGCGGCGAGGCGGCCGTCAGAGCCGATGCGGGCGACGCCCTGGGCACAGCCCTCGCGCTCAGCCGCGCCCTCACCGGGTTCCGCGATGGCACGCCGGCGCCGGGCCAGGTATTCCTTGTCGGCGCGGGGCCGGGCGATCCGGAATTGTTGACGCTGAAGGCCGTGCGCGTGCTGCGCGACGCCGATGTGGTCGTGCATGACCGGCTGGTGCCTGAAGCCATATTGCAGCGTGCGCGCCGTGATGCGCGCCGCATTGATGTGGGCAAGCGGCGCGGCCAGCATTCCGTGCCGCAGGAGCAGATCGCCGCCATCCTCATTAAGGAGGCGCGCAAGGGTTTGCGGGTCGTGCGGTTGAAAGGCGGGGACAGCTTCATCTTCGGGCGCGGCGGCGAGGAAGCCGAAGCGGTGCGCGCCGCCGGTATAGCGGTCGAGGTGGTTCCGGGCATCTCCGCGGCGCTGGCCTGCGCGGCCTCGGCGCAAATCCCGCTCACCCATCGCGACGCGGCCCAGGCGGTGACGTTCGTGACCGGTCAGCCGAAAAAGGATGGAGCGGAGCTGGACTACCAGAGCCTGGCGAGCGCCCGCCATACCCTTGTCATCTATATGGGCGTGGCCACAGCGCCGGAGCTTAGCGCGAAACTGATCGCCGCCGGGCGCGGCGCCGGCACCCCCGTGGCCATTATCGAGAACGGCTCCCTGCCTGAAGAGCGCGCGGTGTCCGGCACGCTGGCCGACCTGCCGGCCCTGATCACGGCCCACGCCATCACGGGCCCGGCTGTCATCGTCATTGGCGAGGTGGTGGCGCGCGCGCCGGACATGGCGGCCGGCCTGGCCCGGCAAGCCCTGCTGGAGGATGCGGCATGAGAGCGGTCACCGCCAATCGCCTGACTGACGGCCATGTGGTCTATCGCCGGGCGGACGGGGTCTGGACCCCGTCCCTGCACGAGGCTGAACGCATTGACGCTGAAGCTGCGGCGGACGCGGCGCTGAACGCCGCCCTGCGCGACATTCTCACCGTTGTCGGACCCTATCTGATCGAACTGGACGGCGACGGGCCGGGCGGGCGCAAACACGTGCGTGAGACGATACGGCTCAAAGGCCCCACCACCGGCACCAGCCTTCTGAACGCCGGGGAGCGCTAGGCCGATGTATCGCTATGACGAGATCGACCGGACGATGGTTTCAGAGCGCGTGGAGGAGTTCCGCGAGCAGGTAGCGGCGCGCCTGTCCGGCGCGCTGTCAGAGGACCAGTTCAAGCCATTGCGGCTGATGAACGGGGTCTATCTCCAGCTTCACGCCTACATGCTGCGCGTCGCCATTCCCTATGGCACGCTCAACGCTGACCAGATGCGGGTTCTGGCCCATATCGCCCGCACCTATGACAAGGGCTATGGCCATTTCACCACGCGCCAGAACATCCAGTTCAACTGGCCCGCCCTGGTCGATATTCCTGAAATCCTCGACCAGCTGGCCGATGTGGAGATGCACGCCATCCAGACATCAGGCAATTGCATCCGCAACACCACGACCGACCCCTTTGCGGGCGCGGCGCTGGACGAGGTGGAAGATCCAAGGCCCTGGTGCGAGCTGATCCGGCAATGGTCCACCTTCCATCCCGAATTCACCTTCCTGCCGCGCAAGTTCAAGATCGCGGTGACCGGCTCTGAAGCCGACCGGGCGGCCATCGGCGTGCATGATATCGGCCTGAAGCTGGTGCGCGGCGAGGCCGGCGAGACCGGGTTCGAGGTGCATGCCGGCGGCGGGCAGGGGCGCACGCCGCGCGTGGCGGTGAAGCTGCGCGGATTCCTGCCGAAGAATGAATTGCTGGCTTATCTGACCGCGATCATGCGCGTCTATAATCTCGCCGCTCAGCGCGACAATATCTACAAGGCGCGCATCAAGATCCTGGTCGAGACCATGGGGCCGGACGCCTTCACAGCTGAGGTGGAGGCCATGTACCGCCAGATACGCGGCCGTGATCTTGCCGTTCCGGCCGAGGAGGCGGCGCACCTGACCGCCTTCTTCCCCGAGCCGTCTCCTGTGGACCGGCCTGAAGGCGCCATCAATGCGCCAGGCTTCGCACGCTGGCGGCGGATCAATGTGAAACCGCATAAAGTGCCAGGCCGGGCCATTGTGGTGATCTCGCTCAAGCCGCGCGC